>JACCYR010000173.1 GCA_013696385.1 Acidobacteriota bacterium | reverse complement strand
CTTTGAAAGTCTGCGTCGTCGTATTGCTGTAATCGGGACGCGACGAATACCACCACGGAATCCAGCTTCCGAAAATATATTCGCCACGATTCGGCGGCGTGTAATTCGTCGGTGTCGCTCGAACCGTCCAATTTACTTCAGCATTCGCTAAGCCGCCTCCCGCATAATATTTCGCTTCCGTTTCAACATTCGCCGAACCGCCGACAAAATGCGGTGCTTCCGTTACGACTTTTGATGTAACTTCAAATTCGGGACGGCGAAATTCTTGAATATGAAAACCGTGCGTAAATTCAGGCGAACCGTCTGGTTTTTCGCTTGTAAAAAACTGGACATACGAATAACCGAGATTTGCATCGTCGGGCAGTTTGAATTTGAAATCAAACGCACCGAAAGCATTGAGTTTCAGATTTCCTTTGCCGATCTCATTGCCGCGTGAATCTTTAACCGAATACGAAACAGGCATTTGATAATTTTCAATCGCCGCCACGTCGCCGAGTTTTCCGCCTTCGATCTTGCGGATATAACCTTTGACCGCAACTTCTTCTTTCGGGCGATACATTTTTCTATCGTCAAAGACAAACCAGCGAAGCGTGTCGCTCGCCGATTTCTTAAACCAACTTCCCGCTTGCTGCCAGTAATAATCAGTGTTTTCCGGCAAAAACGCGATGTCTTTGCCGCGTCGCGCAATCAAAACATTCTGCTGATTTGTCTGCGAATCCGGCAGCGGAAGACGCAAAATCCCGCCTCCGCCGGTTTGATTGGTCTGTGCTTCTTCGATTGTTTCAGTTGTAGATTTTTCGCCGTTTGCATCAACGGTTTCGGTTTGTTTTATCGAATCTTCCGACATTCCCCAACTCGAAAACCATTGCCACCAACTTTGGCTGGTATTTTGACTCTGGACCTTAGGCTTTGGACTTTGGACTTTTGAACCGTTCGGATAAATCGAAAGCTCAACATCCGAAAGCGGTTTTCCCGTTTTGAGTTCCGTCGCAAAACCGACTAATTCCTGACTGTCAACAAACGCATCAAGCCCGATTTGCGTTGCTTGCGCCCACGTGAAAATTCTCGTTCTGTCATTTTTGTTGCCTCGCACCGTCGGCTCGATGTCAATAATCAAATGCCCGAAACCGTTGTCCAAAAATTCGCTCAAATCAATCCGCGTTTCCGTCATCTCGTCCGGCACGTTTTTTATTGAAACAACTTTGTCAGAGAGAAGCCGTCCGGGAATAATTGGTTTTTTCGTGCTGTCGTCGTAGTTTATACGGCGAACATATTCTTGAAACGCCTGCCAATCCGATGGCGCAACTTTGTAAATCCGCGCCTTTACCGCCGCATGATTTGTCGAATAAATCGAATACGCGGGCTTTGCCATTGGGTCTAAAACAACAAAACTTCCGCCTTGCGAATAGAGCTGCCGTTCAGCCGAACCGACATTGATTGTCGCTGTTGCGGGCGGAATCAAGTTTTGCCCGTAAATGTCTTTAAGCGAAGCATCAACCGAGATTTTATAAGTCGTTCTGCCTTTTTTGTAACCGTCAACAATAATGTGATTTCCCGATGGATAAATGTTTAAACCTTCAACGGCAGGCTCGATTTTAACTATTGATTTCTCAAAGGTCGTCGTGTCAATCGCGTTTGTAAATTCCAGATTCCAAACATCAAACGGCGAGCATTTTTTATTGCCTTCCCAACTGCAATAACCTTTGCGAAACCGCATCGTGCCAAAAGTTCTGAACGAAAAACTCTGCGCCTTCGCTGTCGTGATTGGTCCTTCGGCGGATGGCGTTCCCTTTTCGATTGTTACCGTAACAGGCGCGTCCGCAGGCAAAGCATTTTCAATTCCGCCTTCGGAATTTATTGCTCGAAACGCCAGCCAGCGTTTTGGCTGAACCGATTTCGCGTAATAAGAAATGCTCGCGTCTTTCGAGATTTCTTCTTCGGTTGCCAGACGAATTGGAATTTTTTTGCCCGCGCTTGTAACGGAAATTGTTTTGATAACTTCACTCGGATTTATTTCCTGGTCGAATGAAACAAACACAATTGCATCGCGCCGCGTGGTTTGATTTTCGGGGATTTTTGTTCCCACGGCGGGCGGCGGCGTGGTGAATGTCCAAACAACATCTTTTTGCAAAACACCGCCGACGACTGATTTTGTTCCAGCGGGAATTTTTGCCGTAAAGTGCGTCGCCATCGGAAAACGCTTTGCTGCGTCAAACATCAAAGTTTTCGTTCCGAGCCAACGCCATCTGCCTTCCGGCATCGGCGAAAGCTCGACGGGAACGGTTCGTGCGGCTTGTTCCTGGGAAGTAACGGCAACTATCGGCTGCGAGAATGTTACGTTCAAATCCGGCGCGAGCGAAACTTCTCCTGTCGGCGAAAATCGTATGACTTCTAAAATTTGATTGTTATTGACTTTTGGCGTTTCGCGCCTGTCATCGGCGGGAAATTTGACCGGAACGATTTTACCGGTTTTCGGCGCGGGCAAGCTGCCTGCGCGTTTGGCAAAATCGCTTTTATCGTCGGTTGCGGATTTAATCGGCGGAATGCGTTCTAAAAGATTTGACGTTTCCGCGTCTGACAGCGCGTCACCTTTAACGGACGGCGTTTTTTGGCGGTTTTCCGCACCTTCCGCGCCTTCCGATAAATGAAACTGCAAGCCGTTCGGCAAACTCTGATTCATATTTGTTTTTTGGGTTTTTCCGTGAATCATCTGCGCCTTTAATGAAAGTGGAGCAAGCAAGCCGCAATAGATTGTGAAAATCAGTATCAAAGAAGTCAATTGTTTCATATTCTTAAAATTACTACGCGCCGGGCGCAAATGCCGGAAAAAAATCAGTATCTCAATCAAATTTTTATTTTTCAAACCGGCTTTTGTTTTTCGATTAAAAAGCCGTTGGCGAAATACGGAACGCTTGAGAAATTTCAATCTTGCAGACAAAGAGAAACACAAGTAAAACCTTGTCAGAATCGCCTGCGGCAACGGACGGTTTAACAAAGCGAAACTCCCGAAGCAAATAGTTCACTTGATTATTTATCCGAAAAAATTGAAAACGCGGAAAAGATAAAAGAATCAAAATTTTAACCCTCTATTGTTGAAGACAATTCTGATAAGAAAGTTCAACCGCCCGCACTACCACAGGCGATTCTGACAGGAATTAGCCTGCCACAGTTGACAAAGCATTGATTTTGTTGATTTGATGAAGTTTCCAGACTAAATTGCCCAGCCGAACCGATGGGCGCGGAAGATGTGCTTTTCATTCTTTACACTTTCGGCACAATCGGCAAAATTCAGCGCAACCAACTCTGCGCCGCAAGCAAGCATTTGATATGGAAAAAGTTTTTGTGGTTGAATAAATTTGTATGCCGCAAAAAATGAGAAGAATTTTAACAGGATGGGCAAGATACGCAGGACAAATAACTTTCAAAATGCTTTTATCCTGTAAATCCTGTCCATCCTGTTAAAATTTCTTTTTAAAATTAATAAATAAAATTTTGGAGAAAAACATGCCCGAAGCAACAACCATCGCCATCGAATCAACTTTGCAGGAAACCCGCGTTTTCCCGCCGCCGCCGGAATTTGCCGCCGACGCGCATATTAAAAGTTTTGAAGAATACGAGCAGATTTACAACCAAGCCGCCGAAAATCCCGAAGCATTCTGGGCGAGTGTGGCGGAATCTCTGCACTGGTTCAAAAAATGGGACACGGTTTTAAAATGGAATGAGCCGCACGCCGAATGGTTTGTTGGCGGGCGCATTAACGCCTCTTATAATTGTTTGGACAGGCATCTGGAAACGCACCGCAAAAATAAAGCGGCGATTATCTGGGAAGGCGAGCCGGGCGAAGTCCGCACTTTGACTTATCAGCAATTGCATCGACAAGTTTGCAAATTCGCCAATGTTCTAAAAAAAACCGGCATCAAAACCGGCGACCGTGTTGCGCTGTATATGCCGCTCATTCCTGAATTGGCGATTGCGATGCTCGCCTGCGCCCGCATCGGCGCAACGCACACGGTTATTTTCGGCGGATTTTCGGCGGATGCGATTCGAGATAGAGTCAACGACGGCGAATGTAAATTAGTTGTAACGGCGGACGGCGGCTTTCGGCGCGGCACGGAAATCAAATTAAAAGAAACGGTTGACAAAGCCGTCGAACAAACTCCGTCGGTGGAAAATGTCATCGTTTATAAAAGAACTGCGTCAAAAATCAATATGAAAATCGGACGTGATTATTGGTGGCACGAATTGATGGAAACCGTTTCTGATGATTGTCCGGCGGAAGAATTAGATTCTGAACATCCGCTTTTTATTCTTTACACATCGGGAACAACCGGCAAACCAAAAGGAATTTTGCACACGACGGGCGGTTATCTGGCGGGAACTTATATCACGACCAAATGGGTTTTCGATTTAAGGGACGAAGATATTTATTGGTGTACCGCCGACATCGGTTGGGTAACGGGACATTCTTACGTCGTCTATGGTCCGATGGCAAACGGCGCAACGGTTTTTATGTATGAAGGCGCGCCAAATCATCCTGAACCAGACCGATTTTGGCGAATTATCGAACGCCACAAAATCAATATTCTGTATACCGCACCGACAGCGATTCGCGCTTTTATCAAATGGGGCGAGCAGTATCCTTTGAAACACGATTTATCGAGTCTGAGACTTCTTGGAACAGTCGGCGAACCGATAAATCCAGAGGCTTGGATGTGGTATTACACGATTATCGGTAAAACGAAATGCCCGATTGTTGATACGTGGTGGCAAACCGAAACCGGCGCGATTATGATTTCGCCTTTGCCGGGCGCAACGCCGACCGTTCCCGGCACGGCAACCCGACCTTTCCCCGGAATTTTGATGGACATTCAAACCAAAGCGGGAAAATCCGTTCCTGCGAACGAAGGCGGTTATCTGGTTATTACAAAACCGTTTCCGTCGATGCTGCGGACAATTTGGAATGATGACGAACGCTACCGAAAAACTTATTGGTCGGAAATTCCGAATGTCTATTTTGCGGGCGACGGCGCACGGCGCGATGAACGCGGATATTATTGGATAATGGGCAGAGTTGACGACGTGATAAATGTTTCCGGTCATCGTTTGGGAACTGCCGAAGTCGAATCCGCGCTCGTCTCGCATCCCGCGGTGGCGGAAGCGGCAGTTGTCGGCAAACCCGACGAACTCAAAGGACAGGCAATTTCAGCTTTTGTAACTTTGGAAGGCGGCAGAACCGGCGGCGACGAACTCAAAGCCGAACTCCGCGCCCATGTTGCCAAGGAGATCGGCGCGTTAGCAAAACCCGACGACATCCGTTTTACCGATATGCTGCCGAAAACCCGTTCAGGCAAAATTATGCGGCGGCTTTTGCGGGAAATCGCGGCTGGCGGAGCAATCGCGGGCGACACAACAACGCTCGAAGATTTTTCAGTGTTGGAGAAGCTGCGCGAAGATAAGGAGTAGAAAATTTATTATGCAGAAGCCCGTATGTCACTAAGTTTTGCGCCCTTACTCACGTGCGGACTTTTGCATTGGTTGCGATA
>JACCYR010000154.1 GCA_013696385.1 Acidobacteriota bacterium | reverse complement strand
CCGTTCAGACCGAGAACGCCGATTTTCGCGCCGTAAAAAAATGATAAATAGATGTCTTTTAAGACAGGCTTTTTGTCATAAAACTTACTGACCTTGACCATCGAAAAAATGATTTTATTTGGTTCGTGATTGCTCATATCTTTAGTTTGAAAACTGATACTTTACCACTAAATTGATTATTTAATAAAAGCAGAGAGAAGTGAAACCGCAGATAAAGACGGATTTGCAGAAAATTTGCAGAAACACGCACGTAAGTGTGTAGAATTTCAGAACACACTCGACTATCGTGCGTGTTTCTGCAAATCAAAACGCAAGCCGACGCGGACGAAACGTGGTGCGGCAACCGTCAAAACAGGCGTGCGTCCGATGTCGTAGCGATTATTAAAAATATTTTCGATTGCCGCAAAAATCTCGAACTTTTGAAACAAACGATACGAACCAAAAGCGTCGAGTGTGAAAAACGGGCGCAGGCGCAAAGTGTTCAAATCATCTTCAAACTGCTCGTCGGAAACTCTGCTCTGCAAACTGAGCGAAAGTTTTTTCGGCGGGCGATAAAATATTTGAAAAGTAAATTGCCGACGAGCGACTTGCGGCAGAAATTTGCCGATTAATTCTGGATTTGCGAAAAATTCCGTGACGCGAGAATCAACCAATAAATAACTTGCCGAAAATCTTAAATCACGGCGAGGCGCAAATTCCGCATCAATCTCAAGCCCGCGCGAGCGAGTTTCGCCGACGTTTTGGCGTTGGCGCGTAATAAGCAAAGGTGTTGCAGCCAAAGTTATGCTGACAATCGGCTGTGAAACTTCCGTGATAAAGAAATTTCCGCGAATGTTCAGGCGTTTTGTAAATCCCGAAAAATTCAAGCCTGTTTCAAAAGTGTCGGCGCGTTCTGCCCGCAGATTTTCATTTGCCAGAGTTACGACGCTACCGACGCGAAAGCCGCGATAAAGTTCGTTCAAAGTCGGGGCGCGAAAAGATTTGGCGTAAGAGGCAATAAACGAAAAATCATCGTTGATTTGGTAGAGCGCGGCGATGCGCGGGCTAAATGCGCTTTCGCTGCGGTCAGGAAAATTAACGACGATTGTTTGGTTAACGGTCAAACTGTGCACAACGGAAAGCGCGTCAAAATTTTTCCGGTAATCAAAACGCCCGCCGAAATTTAAGTTTAATTTACGCGTTATCCGCCAAACATCTTGCGCGAAAACCGAAAATGTTCTTTCACGTCCGCCTGAGCTTGATTGAGATGCAGCACGTCCGCCAAAAAATCCGATTTCATCGCTAAAGCCGCGAACTTCTCTAAATTCAAAAAAACTCGAAACCAAGTGATTGCTGAAAATTTTTGACCAAAAAAGGTTTGCGCCAAAGGCTTGCGACGGAACGCGCTGAAGCCGCAAAAGTGTTTCCGTGTTTCTGTCAGCTGAAACCGCCGAAAACGTCTGGTCGTAAATCTGTTTTTCAATAAAAGACCGAAATTGAAACGCGCCGAATTTCCCATTTGTGAAATCTGCGCCGAAAGCGAGTTGGCGAAAGCGCGTTTGATTAGATTGTAAATTCGTTCCGTTGCTGCGGTTTTCGGTGAAATAATTGCCGCGCACGAAAACCCGCGAAGTTTTTCCAAAACTTCGCGCGACTGTTAAAAAAGCGTTGTTGTGTCGGCTGTTCGCTTGAGTGTCAGCTGCTCCGCGTTCTGTTTCGACAATCGGAATATAGCCGTTAGTTTTAAAACTTTCCGCTGCCAAGTCAAAACTCCAGCCGCTTTTTTCGTAAGCCGCAAATAAACTTCCGTCAAAAGTTCCCTGCGTTCCGGCGGAAGTATCAAAACGCAGAATTGGTGAATTTTCATTAGAACCGACAGTTAAAAAATTAACCGCGCCGCTCAAAGCCGAAGCGCCGTAAAACGTGCTTGCGCCGCCGCGCAAAACTTCAATTTGCTCAACCGCCGCACGCGGCACGCGATTCCAATAAGTCCAGCCGCCGAAAGCGTCGTTCAAAGATAAACCGTCAAGCAAAACTGCCGCTCGGCTGGCGCCGCTTCCCGCCAAACCGCGCAAGTTTGCGCCCTGCGTTGTCGGATTGGCGGTTTTACTTGATGAACGGCGAAAAAGTCCAAAACCGGCAATTTGTCGCAAAGTTTCGTCCGCGGTTTGAGCGGCTGTCGCAACTAATGTTTCTCTATCTAAAACAACAATGCTGGCAGGAGTTTCAGCCAGCCGTATTTCCGTTCGGGTAATCGAAACGGTTACTTCTTCGCGCAAATTTGCGGGCGACAGAATAACTGTTAA
>JACCYR010000120.1 GCA_013696385.1 Acidobacteriota bacterium | reverse complement strand
TAACGGCGGAATTCGGCACAATTAATTTTTTGGTGAACAACGCCGGAATCACACGCGACGCGCTTGTTTTGCGGATGAAGGAAGACGACTGGGACAATGTTATAGACACGAATTTGAAGGGCGCGTGGAATTTCTCGAAAGCCGTTTTGCGTCCGATGTTGCGGAACGAAGCGGGCGGCGCGATTTTGAATATTTCTTCAATTTCGGGCGTGGTCGGAATGCTCGGACAATCAAATTATTCGGCTTCAAAAGCCGGAATGATTGGTTTAACGAAATCACTTGCGAAAGAAGTCGCCAGCCGGAAAATCACGGTCAACGCTTTGGCTCTGGGTTTAATCGAAACCGAAATGGCAAGCGGGATGAACGATGAATATCGCGCAAAAATTTTGGAAAACATTCCGCTCCGACGTTTGGGACAAGTGCAGGAAGTTGCGGAAATTGCTTGCTTTATGCTTTCCGATTCGGCGCGGTATATTACAGGTCAAGTGATTCAAGCTGACGGCGGGTTGGCAATGTAAATTTTCTTGCTTTTGATTTGTTTCTACTATTGATTCACACTTTTTGATAATCTTAAAATTATGTCGTCTTTTGCGTGGTTAATCGTTATCTTTTTCGCGTTATGTTTTTTGGTGATTTTGGTTTATGTTTCGGTTGTCAAGGCATTTTACTGGGGCGACAAAAAAGAACCGCCAAAGAAAAAATAGGCAGTTGGCAGTGGCAATAAGCAGTCAATCGTTTTCTGCCGATTACCAACCGCTAGCTATTTTCCAATTATCTTATCAATCAGCATAATAATCTCGTAAGACAAAGCCGCAATTATCGCCGCCGCCGGAATTGTGATAATCCACGCCCAAACGATTCGGCTTGCCACGCCCCATTTAACCGCTGAAAAGCGTTTGGCTGAACCGACACCGACGATTGCGCCCGTGATAGTGTGTGTTGTGGAAACCGGAATGCCCGCGAAAGTGTTGGCAAAAAGCGTCAAAGCACCGGCGGTTTCCGCGCAAAATCCGCCGACAGGCTGAAGTTTGACAATTTTTGTTCCCATTGTTTTGACAATGCGCCAACCGCCCGTGAGCGTTCCCAAACCGATTGCCGCGTGTGCTGCAATCATTACTTGCCAAGGAATTTCGGGAAGTTTTCCGCCTTCGCCGTATTGCAAAATGCCGCCTGCCGCGAGAACCGCCGTAATGATTCCCATTGTTTTCTGCGCGTCGTTGCCGCCATGTCCGAGTGAAAAAGCGGCGGCAGAAAACAGTTGTCCGACGCGGAAACCTTTGTCAATTTTGGCGACGTTCATTTTGTGAAAAATCCAGTAAACCGCAATCATTAGAATAAAGCCCAAAGCCATTCCGATAAGCGGCGAAAGAACAATAAACGCCAGCGTTTTTATCCAGCCTTCAGCGATTAAAACATTGCTGACTCCGGCAATTCCGTTAAAACCGATATAGGCGGTAATTGCTCCGCCCGCGTAACCGCCAATCAGCGCGTGTGAACTTGAAGTCGGAAGTCCGAGATACCAAGTTATTAAATTCCAGATAACCGCGCCCAAAAGTCCGGCAAGCAAAACATAAAGTCTGGAATCTTCGGCAATCGCGCTGATGTTGACCATATCGCCGCCGATGGTTTTAGCAACGGCTGTGCCAAAGACGACAAAAGCAATAAAGTTGAAAAAAGCCGCCCACGCCACTGCCACGCCCGGCGAGAGAACACGAGTCGCAACCACCGTCGCAATTGAATTTGCCGCGTCGTGAAAGCCGTTCACATAGTCAAAAACCAGTGCGATTATGATGATAAAAATGACTAATCCTAAAGTTATTGAATGTGCGTCCATAAAAATAGTTGTCAGTTGTCAGTTGTCAGTAGTTGCCTTATTCTGACAACTGACAACTGACAACCGTTTCCCGTCTTAATTATGTTTTAAGACAATGCTTTCGATGATGTTGGCAACGCTTTCGCAGCGGTCGGTCGCATTTTCTAAAATTTCGTAAAGTTCTTTCCACTTAATCAGAGTAATTGGGTCAGTTTGTTTCTGAAATAGTTCACCGATGGCGCGGAAATAAATATCGTCGGCTTCGTTTTCAAGGCGATGAATTTCGACAATGTGCTGATTCATTCCATTTGGTTTTTTCAGCATCGAAACTGCCGAATGTATTTCCATCGCCAAACCTTGAATAACTTTGGCAAGCCCTTTGGCGTGGTCGCTTATTTCGTGAATGTCATACATCACAATGGCGCGTGCGCCTGCGTCAATGTAATCGCAAACGTCGTCAAGCGCAACCGAAAGCGTGAAAATATCTTCGCGGTCAAACGGCGTGATAAACGATTTATTGAGCTTGGTCGTAACCTGATGCGTCAGTTCGTCGCAGGCGTGTTCCGCGTCTTTGATGCGTTTTGTGTGCGCTTCAAAATTCTCGCGCTTGTCCTGCAGCATTTCGACAAGAAGGTTTGAAGCCTCTTGAATTTTCTCGGTCATCTGCGAAAAAAAGACAAAATACTCGTCCTCTCGCGGCAATAAACTAAAAGCCATTTTTTTAGAATCTCCGTTATATTTGGAATTGAAGAAATCAAATATAACTAAATAAAAATGGCTTGTCTATTGAAAGAAAATTAATTATTCAAATGCGGACAAAATCAAATTTTCGGGCTGTGTTTGATAAAAGCGGCTTCCCTTAAATAAACATTTAGTTCGCAGATGTCTTTGACATAATCGCCGATGCGCTCAAGGTGTTTGGCGACAAAAAGAAGTTGGGCGGCACTCGCCGTAGTTGAAGGATTGTCTATCATTATCTCAATCAATTCATTAAAAACACGCTTGTAACTCGCATCAATTTTTTGGTCCTGCTTGATGATTTCGCGTGAAAGCGCGGCATCTTCCGTTGTAAATGCGTCCAGTGCAGTTCTAAGCATTTCCGCCGCGTTGTTTGCCATCGCGGGCAAATCTATATAGCTTTTTAGTTGCGGTTCGTCGTTGATTCTTATCGCGGCATCGGCAATGTTTGTCGCGTGGTCGGCGATGCGTTCGAGAATCGGCGTAATTTTCGCTACCGAAATAACAAATCGCAAATCGTGCGCGGCAGGTTGTTGTAAGGCAAGAATCTCAACGCTCAAACGGTCAATTTCGAGTTCCATCTGATTGATAATTTTATCTTCTTCCAAAACCTGTCTGGCTAAATCGCTGTCGCGTTCCATCAAAGACTGCATTGCGCGGTGGAGCGCTTTTTCGGTCATGCCGCCAAGCAAAAGAAGTTTGTCGCGCAAAAGGTCGAGTTGCTGGTCTATAATTCGATGTTCCATCTTTTTACTAATCTACCATATTTTAGGTTTCAGGTTTCAGGTTTCAAGTTAGGTTTAATTTCAAGCCAACCTGAAACTTTTACCCGAATCTGCCCGTTATGTAATCTTCGGTCAATTTTTCGTCCGGGTTGGTGAACATTTTTTGCGTGGCGTTATATTCAACCAATTTGCCCAACATAAAAAACGCCGTTCTGTCGGAAACACGCGCCGCTTGTTGCATATTATGCGTTACGATGACGATTGTATATTGCTTTTTTAATTCGACGATGAGTTCTTCGATTTTCTGTGTCGCAATCGGGTCGAGCGCGGATGCCGGTTCGTCCATCAAAATAACTTCCGGTTGAACGGCTAAGGCGCGGGCAATGCAAAGACGTTGCTGCTGTCCACCCGAAAGCCCAAAAGCCGATGTATTCAAACGGTCTTTTACCTCGTTCCAAAGTGCCGAATCGCGCAAAGCTTTTTCAACTTTTTGTTCCAAATTAGCCTTATTTTCATACATTTGATTGATGCGAATGCCATACGCGACGTTTTCAAAAATTGATTTCGGGAACGGATTCGATTTCTGGAAAACCATCCCGACTTTTCGCCGCAAAGCAACGACATCAGTATTCGGCGCGTAAATATCATTGCCGTCAATCAAGACCGTTCCGTCAACTTTGGCAATCGGAATCGTGTCATTCATTCGGTTGAGAGTCCGCAAAAACGTGGATTTTCCGCAACCCGACGGACCGATAAAGGCGACGACTTGGCGTTCGGGAATTTCGAGCGTGATATCGTGTAAGGCTTGCTCTTTGCCGTAGTGGAAATTTAAATTTGAAATGCTGATTTTGCTTTGCATAGTTTCAAACTGTAAAACTTTTTATTAACAGGAATGAACAGGACAGACAGGGATTTTTATGATTTTTTATTAATTATCCCTGTTAATTTAAAATCGCTTGCGCGCCAAAAACCGAACCAATATGTTAATAGCCAAAATAAGCGTTATCAAAATAAGCGTTGCCGCCCACGCCATATTATGTTCGACATCAAAGGGTCCGGTTGCATAATTGAAAATCTGCACGGTCAGAGATGCCATTGGTTGATCATAAAAATAATTGTAAAAACGGCTGTTCAATGCGGTGAAAAGAAGCGGCGCGGTTTCGCCCGAAATTCGCGCAATTGCCAACATCGCGCCCGTCGCAATTCCCGTCGAAGCGGCGGGCAGCACAATATTCCACGTTACGCGCCACTGCGGTGCGCCGAGCGCAAGCGCGGCTTCGCGCATCGAATCCGGCACGAGCCGAATCA
>JACCYR010000118.1 GCA_013696385.1 Acidobacteriota bacterium | reverse complement strand
CAATCACTCGTTGATCCTTAACGCTTTGCGCTGTAACCAAAACGCCGAAATTAAAACCAAAACAGACGATTGCAGAAGTTAAAAATCCCGCGATTTTTATTTGATTTATTTTTCTTTTCATCAGGCTGATTTAACAAAAACTACTATTTAAACAAAAAGCTGTCAGAAATTATTTCCCGACAGCCCAAATTATTCAAGGAGAAATAAAATCTTATTTCTTGGCACCGATTAAAATATCAATATCGCCTTGCGGAACTTGCAAATTAAGCATTACTTCGCTGCCGCTGCGTGAAATTTTCGCGTTGTCAATCATCCGCGCATAAACCTTTTTGTCCGCACTTTTCGAGCCGCCGATTAACGCTTTGCCGACCATCTGCAAACCTTCCAGAGTTTCCTGCAAACTTTGCGCTTGTTCGGGTTTCAGAGTTTTTGCAGTTACCGCCAAAACCGTGTCCGTGCCAACTATGTCTAATGTGCCATAAATTTGCCGAATCGCGTCAAGGTTCTTGCCAAATTCGTCGTTGTCCAGATTAACAAATTTCGACAAACCGTCCGGCAGATTTGCGCCGAAACTCATCACGACGTTTTGTTTGCGAAAAACCAAGTCCAAAAACTCGTTACTGATGCGTGTTTTCACCTGCAAAGTTTCGCGCACACGCGCCAGCGAACCGATTGCCAAAGTATTGTTATCATAAGAAGTTATGGCAAACTCACGGCTCAAGCCCGCAAACATTCGGTCAATCGCTTTATCAAACCACGAATTTTTTGTTTGCGGTTTATTTTCTTCCACGACATCTTTCATCGTGAAAACATAAACGGTTTTGTCACCGATTTTTTCTTCGCGGTATTTGCCTTTGGAGGCGAGTTTGGCAACTGCCAATAATGCTCCGGCGTTAAAAGTTCCACGCGCCAAGACAACCGGCTCGAAATCAATCTCTTTTGCCGAAATTTGTTTGGCTGCCACGCCAACCGCGACCTGTTGAAACTGCCGCAAATCAATGCCCGTTTTAGTTTTAATTTCGTCAATTTTCCCTACAATATCAGTGAGCATTGATTGATTGCCCGACAAAATTTGCGGAAGCGCATCGTTAAAAAGACGCTGTACATCTAAAGTCATTACGCCGTCCGAAGCCGGCAGCAACGCGACGAGTTGTGATGTTTGACCTGCTTTTTTCTTGGGATTCGTATCGGCAAACGCCGTGCCGATGCCGTTTAAGACAAACGCAAAAGCAACAAGCAATGCGAAAAATTTGTTTTTCATACGGGAAACCTCTCTGGAATTTATTTTCAGCCAAATGCTGCAAGTTTAAAGATGATTTATAATCATTAAACAGTTGGCTATGATTATAAGTTTTTAAATCAAAAGACGCAAAAAACCGACAGTTTTATATGTATCCGATAAATTTTCCAAACCCGCGCACGCACGAATTTACCGAATGGGTTTTGTTTGGCGATTACTATTATAACGCCCGCGATATAATCGGTTTCGGCGGCGATTTGACGGTTGAAAATCTGCGGAACGCATATCAAAAGGGAATTTTCCCGTGGCACATTAACGGTTTGCCGCTTCCTTGGTTTTGTCCCGAAAAGCGGGCGATTCTCGTTTTCAAAGAACTTCACATTCCGCACAGTTTGCGAAAAGAATGGCGAAAAACTAATTTCACTTTTACGATTGATAAAAATTTCCGCGCCGTTATTGAAAATTGTGCAAAAGCAAAACGCGCCCGCGAGAGCGGAACTTGGATAACGAGAGATTTTATCGAAGCATACACAAAATTTCACAAAACGGGCGACGCGCACAGCGTCGAAGTTTGGGACGAAGCAGGCGAACTTGTCGGCGGACTTTACGGCGTTGACGCAGGCGGCGTTTTTTGCGGGGAAAGTATGTTTTTCAAACGCCCGAATGCTTCAAAACTCGCGCTTCTTTTTTTAATCGAACATCTCAAACAGCGCGACGCAACGTGGCTCGATACGCAATTGATGACTCCGCATTTTAAAGTTTTGGGCGCAAAAGAAATCAGCCGAACCGAATTTTTGAATAAACTGGAAAAAACACGGGCGAAAAACATTCGGCTTTTTTGAAAAATTTATTGACAGCTAAATTAAACAAAATTAGTATCTTGATTACTTTAAGAAAAACCGCGATAAATTAGGAAAATTCGTCGTTAAGTATTTTCTTGGAATGTAAAATTAAAAAATGAAAAAAACTTTTCTGATTTACGGCGCAAACGGCTACACGGGCGAATTGATAACTCGTTACGCAGTTGAGCGCGGAATGAAACCAATTTTAGCGGGAAGAAATAAGGCGAAAATCGAAGAACTTGCCAAACAATTCGATTTACCGTTTCGTATTTTCGGTTTGGATGAAACAGAAAAACTTGATACGGCGTTAAAAGAAACCGAATTTGTTCTGCATTGCGCCGGACCTTTTTCGATTACGTCAAAGCCAGTGGTTGAAGCGTGTCTTCGGAACAAGAAACATTATCTTGATATTACGGGCGAGATCGCGGTTTTTGAAGCAATGGCGCGGCGCGATAAAAAGGCAAAAGAAGCCGGAATAATGATTATGTCTGGCGTTGGTTTTGATGTTGTGCCGTCGGATTGCCTGGCACTTCATTTAAAAAATCGTCTGCCATCAGCCACCCATTTAACATTAGCTTTTTACGGACTCGGAAAAATCTCGCACGGAACGCAGGCGACGATGACGATGAATGTCGGACGCGGCGGCGCGATTCGCCAAAACGGTAAAATCGTTAATGTTCCGGCGGCTTGGAAAACACGCGAGATTGATTTTGGCGCGGTTAAAAAAACGGGCGTAACGATTCCTTGGGGCGATGTGGCGACGGCTTTTTATTCGACCGGCATTCCGAACATTGAAGTGTATACAATTCTGCCGGAAACAAATTTGCGGATGCTCAAGCTAAGTCGTTATATTGGCTGGCTTTTGGCGACAAAACCCGTCCAAAATTATCTGCAAAAAAAGATTCCCGAAGGCGGACCGAGTGATGCGGAACGCGCCCGAGGCAAAACGTATCTGTGGGGCGAGGCAAAGGATGAGCAGGGAAATTGCGCTGCCGCGCGTCTGCTCTGTCCCGAAGGCTACACAATGACGGCTTTAACCGCGCTGAAAATCGCGGAAAAGATTTTGGACGGAAATTTTTGTGCCGGATTTCAAACTCCCGCTAAATGTTATGGCGCAGATTTGGTTTTGGAAATCGAAGATGTCAGCCGAAGCGATGAATAAATCAATTAACACTAATGATTAAGTTTTCGCGCAATCAAATTATCGGCTCGCTCATTTTGCTGGGCGTGATTCTGCTCATCGCGCTTGTCCGTTTGTGGCGTTCATAGCGTTTATAGCGTCATTTGCGTTACGCTATAAACGCTAAAATTCAATGAACGCGAAAAACTCAAAACCAATTTATGCCATTGTCGGTCCGACAGCTTCGGGCAAAACCGAAATCGGCGTTGAACTTGCTTTGCTCGTCGGCGGCGAGGTAATTAACTGCGATTCGGTTCAGATTTATAAAGAAATTGAAATTGCCACGGCAAAGCCGTCCGAAGAAGAAAAGCGCGGCGTTCCGCATCATTTGATTGATTATATTTTACCGAATATAAATTACACGGCGGCGAATTGGGCAAAAGACGCAGGCGCGAAAATAAGGGAAATCGAAGAACGCGGAAACGTTCCGATTCTGGTCGGTGGCACGGGTTTTTACCTCCGCGCGCTGCGCCAGCCTTTTTTTGAAAGTCCGAAAACTAATGAACGGCTAAGAC
>JACCYR010000110.1 GCA_013696385.1 Acidobacteriota bacterium | reverse complement strand
GTTTGAAGTAATATAAGTAAGCAATCCTTTTTCCTTCAAAATCTGAATACCTCTTTCATAGAACAAGCAATAAATATCAGATGATTTTGAATAAGTTTTGTATTTTTGAGTTTCAAAAGCCTTTTGTTCACTCAGCATTTTTTGTATAGCAATATAAGGCGGATTGCCGATGACAATATCAAAGCCTAAAAAATTTCCGTCGTCGTCTAAAACTTCGGGAAATTCAAAACGCCACTCGAAAGCGTTTTTGTAAATCGCGTTTTCTTCTATTTGTTTGACGGCGGCTTTTTTCTGTTCGATTCTGGCTTTTAATTTCGTTTCTTTCTCAAAGCGTTTTGCCTTTTCTTCGTCGGTTTCGCCAAAGAGAAACTGTTTGCTTTCCGACGCGCGAAGTTGGTTTTCAAAATCGGCAAGCTCGCGGCGTTCCGGCGAAAAGAAAAACAACTGCGTTTTGAAATCGTTTTTGATTTGTTTGATTTTCGTCTCAAAATCACGCTTCTTTTCCCGGTCGCGTGTTTCCTTATACTGCAAAACAAAGTTTCGATAATCTTCGATGCTGTATTCGACTTGACTCAAAACCTGCGTTAAATCTTCATCGAGCGCGAAACGCGAAACGAGCGAATTTCCTTCTTTGATATTGATGTCAATGTTTGGAAGTGTTTCGAGTTCGGTAAAGTTTTTTGCAGAAGCCCGCACGTCAGTAAGGGCGTTTTTCTCATCGCGCGACACACGAACTTCCGTGCGTGTTTCCGCATTGTCTTTGTAATAGGCATTTTTGAGCAGTTCAATCCAAAGGCGCAGACGGCAAATCTTAACGGAGTTTGGATTGATGTCCACGCCGAAAAGACAGTTTTCGATAATCGTCTGCTTTTCGTGAAAAAGAGTTTTCTGCAATCGTTGCGCTTCTTTGGTGTTTGGTTTGCCATCGTTTATCTGATATTTGAACTGGTTTCTGTCTGTATCAAAAATAATCAGTTCGTCATTTTCAACCGTGATTTCAAATTTTGGAAATGGTTTTCCGTTTTCATCCGCCAAAATTCCGAGTTCGCTTTTAACAGCAATAATTTCGTTTAGCGAAGAAACAAGAAAATGTCCGCTGCCAACTGCCGGGTCGCACAGACGCAATCGATTGACGAGCGCGTTAAATTCTAAAATGTTTGCTGTTTTGTAAAATTTGCCGACATAAATTTGTAAATCTTCAAATGTGTCAATATCAATTCCGTATTTATCTTTGAACTTTTGGACAACGGCAAGACGAATCGCTTGTCGGCACATATACATCGTGATAAATCCGGGCGTGTAAATCGAGCCATCTTTGTAACCGTTTATTTTCTCAAAAACTTTGCCCAAAACCGATGCGTTTATCAAAGAACGATTGTTTTCTTTAATGCCTTTTCTGCCTTCGCTGGCAAAATCGTAAGCGTCAAGAAATTTGAAAAGATACGCAAGCGTCGGCAATCCGTTTTGTTTGGCTTTGATGTCTTTGAGAACGGTTGTCGGAATTAATGAAAGCGAAATCGTATCTTTGAGCGATTCAATCGTTACGGTTTCGGCTTCAAGTTCGCTAATCTCGAAAAGCGAACTATTCAGATAAGGAACACGGGCATATTTCGCTTTGATATTTTCGCGCCGTTCTTCCGGCAATTTGGCTAAGACTTGATGAAACAATGTAAAAAGTTCGTCAAAATCCTGGATTGTGTTTATATCCAAAAAACGATAATCGCGGTTTCCTTGGTGATAATCAATAAGCGCAGCTTCCAATAATTTGAGAAACAAAACGCGGTTTATCCAAGTCAGGCAAAGTTCTAAAGCCACGCTGAAAAGTTTTTCATCTCTCGTCGTGCCGTAGCTTTCAAGATTTTTAACTTTATACAGACAATCTTTTGTTTCGATAATCGTTATCGCGTTTTCGATTAAAGAACCGGCATCGCGTCTTGCCAAATCTTTGCGGTCAATTTTTAGTTTGCCTTTGTCTTTGATTTCTTCAAGTCCGATGATGTGCAGAAGTTCGGTGTAAAAATTCTTGTCAAGCCGGTTGCTGTCGTCGGCAAACGGAACTTTCAAAAGATGATTCGGCGAAAGTATCTTGAAAAGTTCAATCAAACTTTCATCATCTTTCAAATCATCATTCTTTAACGCGGTTTCATAATCCCGAATATCAAAATATGTGCAGGGAATTTCTTCATTGAAATTAACAAGTATCTTTTGCAATTCGCCGTAAAAAAAAGGATTGTCTTTTCTATCGGCTTTATAAGTTTGGTATAACTTTTTGATTTGAGTATTCCGATAAATCTGCTTGTCGAAAAAATTTGCATCGAAAATAAACCATCGGTAAATGTCGGTAATGACCAGATATTTTAACTCGAAATTGTCGGCTTCCTTTCTTTCGTTGAAATAATAGAGAATAAGTTCGTGCAAGGCTTTCTTGTTCGGACTCGCCGCCGAAATCATATCGGCTTTGTTGGTCGGTTTCTTGGCTTCAAGAATTACGCCGACTCTATCGCTCGCCGCTTTGCCGACGTGAATTGCAAGGTCTTGTCTGCCTTTTGTGTTTATTTCATATTCGGTTTTGTAAAAAGTATCAAGTAGAAAATCGCGGACAAAGTTTTTGTGATGTTCTTCGCTTTCATTCTCGTTTATCTTTCCAAGCAAGGTCTGCAAACTCGTTTTGAACAAAGTTATTTCATCACGATTAACAGGTTGTTTGAGAAAGGCTTTACTAAGTGATTGTTTCGGAGTTTGTTTTTCTAATTTCATTTTCAAGATTTGGAAAGATAAATTATTTGCGTGCCGAACCAGTGCCAAGCGTGCCGAACTTAACAAAACTCAAAGAAACCATTATACTCAAAAATTAGGCAAACGCTAAGAGGGCGTGAAATTAGATGAACTTAGCTAAACCGAGAAAAACAACCATTTATGATTGCAAAACTCACCGTCATTTTTTTTATCATTTTATGTCTGGTAGTCGGAATTTTTTTAATACTTTTGCCGTGGCTTGATGTTTCCGGATTCGGCACTTGGGGCGAGAACTATTTTTTGACTTTGATTGTGCAAAAAACCGGCTTGCCAGTTATTCAAGAAATGATTGCGTCGGGTTGGTTTCGCGGCGCAATTACGGGTTTGGGAATTTTGAATCTGTTTCTTGCCTTCTGGGAAATGGGACATTTCAAACAAAGCGTGCAAATGCTTGAAGAAGGAGAAAAACAAGTAAAAAGGCAAAGGTGATAAGTGATAAGTGAAAAGGCAAAAGTGAAAATTACCAAACGGATTGGCGAACCATTAATTTATCTCATCACCGAAGGCGAAATGACCGTCGAAAATTTCACCGAAAAGAAATCCCGAACTCTCGAAATTATCAAACGCGCCGTTCAAACAAAAATATCTCTGATTCAAATTCGTGAAAAGAAACTTTCGGCGCGGCTGGCGTTTGAACTTGCTTCGGAAGCCGCCGAAATTACACGCGGCACTAAAACAAAACTTTTGATAAATGACCGCGCTGACATCGCCTTTGCCGCTAATGCCGACGGCGTTCACCTGACTTCAAATTCGCTTTCAGCCGCAACTGTTCGCCAAGATTTTCCGCCGCATTTTATTGTCGGAGTTTCCGCACACACAATCAAAGAAGCGAAGGCGGCAAAGCGGCAGGAAGCAGATTTTATAACTTTCAGCCCGATTTTTTTTAGTCCTGATAAAGGCAAACTGCAAGGCTTGGAAAAGTTGCGCGAGGTTTGTGAAACATTAAAACCGTTTCCCGTTCTCGCGCTCGGCGGAATTGACCAAACCAATTACAAATCGGTTTTGGAAAATGGCGCAAGCGGTTTTGCCGCAATTCGGTTTCTAAACAACGTAGAGAATTTGCGAAAAATGGCTGAAAAGATTTAACGCAAAGTCGCAAAGGTTTTAAGAATTTTTTCACTTTTCACTTTTCACTTAAATATCTTTGCGCCTCTGCGTTAAAATATCTTTATGACAAAAGTTTGCTTAACCATTGCCGGACTCGACCCGTCGGGCGGCGCGGGAATTGTCGCCGACATTAAAACTTTTACGGCGTTTGGTTGTTTTGCGACTTCCGCAATTGCTTCAATAACTTTTCAAAACACAACCGGCGTTTTCGGCGCGATTCATCAAACCGCCGAGTCCGTGCGCCAGCAAGTTAAACCGATTTTGCAGGATTTTACAGTTTCGGCACTGAAAACGGGAATGCTTCCGACACGCGAAATTATCGAAGAAGTTGCGCGGTTGGCGCAGGAAAATGATTTGAGGAATTTTGTCGTTGACCCGGTTGTCCGCTCAACTTCGGGATATGATTTGATTGATGACGATGCGCTGTGCGTTCTCATCGAAAAACTTTTTCCGCTCTCTGAAATCATCACGCCTAATTTGCCCGAAGCCGAAAGAATCGCCGGAATAAAAATCGAAAATGAAACGGACATCGAAAAAGCCGCGAAAATAATGCAGTCTTTTGGAGCGAAAAATGTTTTGATAAAAGGCGGACACCTTCCAATTTTGGATTTTGGATTTTGGATTTTGGATTCAAAACAAATCAAAGGACAAATTGCAAGAGATTATTTGTTCGTCGGTAATGATTTGCATATATTTGAAGCCGAATTTATCGAAACAAGTGCGACGCACGGAACGGGCTGCACGCTCGCGGCGGCGATTGCGGCGAATCTGGCATTGGGAAAAAGTCTGATTGAAGCGGTTGAGGTTGCTAAAAAATTTGTAACCCAAGCAATTCGCACCGCGCCGAACTTAGAACGGGGAAGTCTAGGGAAGTCTAGGAAGTCTGGGAAGTCTAGGGAAGTCTAGAAAATCAAGACTCTTCCTTCTTGACTTTCCAGACTTTCCAGACTTATTTAGCTGGTGTGAAAACGCTTGGAGATAAATAAGTTACGCCGAAGGTAACGCCTGTGCGCGGGCTAAACCGGGTTAAACCAAAAATCGCGGCAGTATCAAAACGCAAACTCGAAGCCTTAATTTGCGTGCCGACGCGAAATTGCGAAATGCTTTCCGTTCCCAAAGGCGCGTTTCCGCTTCGCGTATTGGCGCGTCCGTTGATTTCGCCGACAATGTTAATACGCTCGTTAACATTATAAATTCCCGCTATTCCAAAAAGCAGAACGTCGTTTTGTGTAAATTGTTCAAGCGGCGCGGTCATAATTCCGATGCCGATGTTGCCGAAAGCGTTAAAACGCGGCTGTTTTCCGGCGCGTTTGCC
>JACCYR010000103.1 GCA_013696385.1 Acidobacteriota bacterium | reverse complement strand
GGAAATAAAAGTGGACGGCTTGCGTCTGTTCACTCTCGGCGTTGGTTATGATGTCAACACGCGCCTGCTTGATAAACTCGCGGCGGAAAATTCCGGCACGGCTGATTATATTGAGCCGAAGGAAGATTTAGAAGTCAAAGTTTCCAACTTTTTTACAAAAGTAAATTCGCCGGTTTTGACCGATTTGGAAATGGATTTCGGCGGCGTGCAAACCGATTTGCTTTATCCGCGTGAACTAACCGATATTTTCAAAGGAACGCAGTTGACTATAATCGGACGCTATACAAATGCGAGCGATATTGAAAACGCGGTGCTGAAATTAAAAGGTAAATCGGGCAAAGAAATACGCACGTTTGAATATAAAAATCTCGATTTTCCGTTTCGCGCCGAAGACAATAATTTTCTGCCCAGACTTTGGGCAACGCGGCGCGTCGGTTGGTTGGTCGAGCAGATTCGTTCAAACGGCGAGAATAAAGAATTGCGCGATGAAATTGTTGATTTAGGAACACGCTACGGAATCGTAACGCCTTATACTTCTTATTTAGCAACGGACGGAAGCGAGAGAAGAATAGAAAACTTACCGACCAATAACAGACAGTTTCAGAATGATGGTTTGTCAATTGGCAGAAGAAACAACAAAGCAGATATGAATGCTCCACCACCGAAAAGTGTTCTTTCAACTACCGGACAAGGCGCAGTTCAAGACAGCAAAAAAGCGAGAGAACAGCAAGCAACTGCTGAAATAATTTCAGAAGATGACGAAGCAATTAGAATCGCAGGTAATTTGAAAAAGGTTGGCGCAAAAACTTTTTATCTCGAAAACGGCGTTTGGGTTGATTCAGAATTCAAAGAAGAAGCCAAACTAGCGGAAACCAAACTCAAATTTGCCAGCGACGAATACTTTGATTTAATTACAAAAGAAAAGGATTTAGCGCAGTATTTCGCGCTCGGCGAACAGGTTGTAGTAGTTTGGAAAGGGAAGATTTACCGAATTATGAAGTGATAAAATTCATTTACATTCGTAATTTGGTTTTTTAATAAAAGGTGATTTATGGCAATATAATACTTATTTGTCTGAATCACCTTTTTAGAAGTTACGCAGTTGAATGCAGAAACACGCACGAAGTAAGTGTGCGGAATTTCAAAACACACTTACTGACGTGCGTGTTTCTGCAAATTGAATTTTCAAGGAGATTAAAAGTGTCCTTTTTTCAAAAAACAATTTTACTGGTTTTCAGTATTTTATGTGCCGTGCCGATTTCCAACGCACAATCCGGCTGGAGTTTTAACAAAAGTGGCGGTTCGGGCGATTTGGTAACGGTCTTTTTTACATCTGCCGAGCGCGGTTTTGTCGCCGGAGATGATGGCTATTTTGCTTACACGACAAACGGCGGCAAAACTTGGTCGAAACAGTTTGTTTATACCGAAGAAGATATAAACGAAATATATTTTCGCAATAATGACAATGGCTATGTCGTTGCGGGCAAAAAAATGTTTTTGACCGATGATGGCGGGCGCAGTTGGCGAGAAATCAAAATATACAATCCAAACGATTTTAAAAATGCCACGCCCGAATTTTTGAGCATTCGTTTTGCCGATAAAAAACGCGGTCTGATTGTTGGTTCTCTGCTTAATAAAGATGACGAAGTGGTTGATTCACTGGTAATGCGAACCGACGACGGCGGCGAAACGTGGTCGAGAATTGCTGTGCCGTCAAAACGTGAATTATTTCATCTGGATTTTGTCAATAGTTCACGCGGCTGGATTGTCGGCGACAAAGGAATGGTTTTGGTAACGTATGACGGCGGCGGAAATTGGCAAGTGCAAAAAACGGGGACCGATAAAGCACTTTATAACGTTGACTTTCGGGACGAAAATGATGGTTTTGCGGTTGGCGGAAAAGGCATCATTTTGCGGACGGAAAACGGCGGCGGAAATTGGGAAACCGTTAATACAAATTTTCCCGCCACATTTTTGCGGGTAGATTTTGCCGACGACAAAAACGGTTGGATTGTCGGTTACGGCGGAACTATTTTGCGCTCGGCGGACAAAGGAAAAACTTGGATACGGCAAGAAATTGCCACAAGAGAGAATCTTTACGGGTTGTTTATGACGAAAAAATACGGCTGGGCGGTTGGTGCAAACGGGCTGATTATTCAGTATGAAAGATAAACCGGCGATTTAAAATTTTAAAAAATTAACAAAATTGTAAAACTTTACTTCTATTTTTTTCCAACTTGTGCTAATTTACATAAGCAATCCTTAATTCAATTTTATTTTTCATAAGGTTTTATTATCTAAATTTACACTTCAGACGGAGGAGA
>JACCYR010000043.1 GCA_013696385.1 Acidobacteriota bacterium | reverse complement strand
ACATTAATCTCGTTTTAACGGGAACAAAAATTTCGCCGCAAAATGTTCATATTACAGATATTGACGAACAAGCCTTACAATCGGGAAAGAGAAATTTCGGCTACAACGCGGTTTTATTAAATGAAGACGGAAAATTGCCTTTTGCCGCCGGCTTTTTTGATATTGTTTATTGTTCATCGGTAATTGAGCATATAACCGTGCCGAAAGAAGAAACATGGAATTATTTATTAGAAAAGGAGTTTCAATCTGTCGCTTGGAAACGTCAGATGGAGTTTGCCAAAGAGATACGGCGAATCGGGAAACAGTATTTTGTGCAAACGCCGAACCGCAATTTTTTCATCGAAAGTCATACTTGGCTGCCGCTCGTCGGATTTCTTCCGCGCCAATTATTATTAAAAGTGATGAAACAAACAAATTCTTATTGGATAAAACAAGCAATTCCCGATTTTAATTTATTAGACAAAAACCAAATGGCGAAACTTTTTCCCGAAGCGCAAATCGTTTTTGAAAGAAAACTGGGAATGATAAAATCAATTATGGCAATAAAAACTGCGAGGTTAAGTTAATTGAAAAACTCAAAAAAAGTTGATTTAGAAAAAATCGCAAACGGCGTGCGTTTGAAGCTCGAAGGAATGGGCGAAAACCCTGACCGCGACGGATTGCAGAAAACGCCGGAGCGCGTGGCGGATTTTTACGCTGAACTGACCGAAGGAATGTGGCAGGACGCACGCGAGCAAATCGTGCCGCTGCCGGGCGATTCGCACGACGAAATGGTAATTGTCAAAGATATTTCGATTGCGTCCGTGTGCGAGCATCATCTCGCGCCATTTGTCGGCAAATGCCATATCGCATATATTCCGAAAGGCGGACGCATTGTCGGATTATCGAAATTGGCGCGAATTGCGGAGATTTTTGCGCGTCGTCTGCAAGTGCAGGAACGCTTGACACAGCAGATTGCTGACACGCTTTTTAACGAATTGAAGCCGCTTGGCGTGATGGTCGTCATCGAAGCCGAACATACTTGTATGACCTTGCGCGGCGTGAAAAAGCCGGGTGCGAAAACCGTTACGTCGGCGGTTCTCGGCGGTTTTCGCAAAGACCCGCGAACTCGTGCTGAAGCGATGAGCCTTATTAAAGGATAAAGGATGAGGGATAAAGGTATGAATAAGAAAATAGTTTTGTTAATTTCTTTGTTTGCTGTTTGTTCAATTGGCATTTTGGCGCAAACCAAAGGCAAATACACTAATCTTTTCAGTGAAGAAAAGTTGAAATCAACTGTCAAATTTTTGTCGGACGACGGTTTTGAAGGTCGTGCGCCGGGCAGTCGCGGCGGGGAATTGGCGGCAAAATATATTGCTACTCAACTGGAAATGCTTGGTGTTAAACCCGGAAACAACGGTTCGTATTTTCAGCCGGTTTCGCTCGTCGCAGTAAAGGCAAATCCGAATACGACGTTAAATGTCGGCGATGCATTGTATAAATTCGGCGATGATTTTGTCGCGTTCACCGAAGCGCAGACCGAAAACGTCAATCTTAACACCGAACTTGTTTTTGTCGGTTACGGCATTGATGCGCCCGAACAAAAATGGAACGATTACAAGGGAAACGCGGAAGATTATCGCGGCAAAATTCTGGTGATGATGGTCAACGACCCGCCCGCAACTACCGCGGAACCAAATCTTTTTGGCGGCAAGGCTCTGACTTATTACGGGCGTTGGACTTATAAATTTGAAGAAGCGGCACGACGTGGCGCGGCGGGCGTGATTTTGATTCACACAACCGAAAGCGCGGGCTATGGCTGGAATGTTGTGCGGACTTCAAACGGCAATTGGCGATTTGATATTGCGCGGACTTCCGCCGATAAAACTCCGTTTTTGCAAATGCGTTCGTGGATAACCGACAGTGCGGCGCGGAAAATCTTCGCGCAAGCCGGAAAAAATCTGGATGAAATGCGCGAACAGGCAAAATCGAGAGATTTCAAACCCGTCAATCTCGGCTTGACCGCGAAAATTGACATCGGCAGCGAATTGAAACGAGTAAATTCAAACAACGTCATCGGCGTTTGGGAAGGCAGCGACGCGAAATTAAAAGATGAATACGTCGTTTATACGGCGCATTGGGATCATTTGGGCGTGGGCGAACCAAACACAAAAGGCGACACGATTTACAACGGCGCACTCGACAACGCAACCGGCTGCGCGTCTGTTTTGTCAATTGCCGAAGCTATTGCCAAACTGCCGGAACGACCAAAGCGTTCGGTCATTTTTCTGTTCACAACTGCCGAAGAACAAGGGCTTTTAGGCGCGGAATGGTATGCCAGATTTCCTGTTTTTGCGCCTGAAAAAACGGCGGCGAATATCAATATTGACGGCGGTAATCTTTACGGTTTGACCAATGATTACGGTGCGCTCGGTGCGGAACGCTCTAGTGTTATGCCGATTATTCAAGCAGTCTTAGTCGAGCGTAAAATGACATTTGCCGCTGATGCACATCCCGAACAAGGCTCATTTTTCCGCTCTGACCATTTTCCGTTTGCCAAAATCGGCGTTCCGGCGATTAGCGTTAGAAACGGGGAAGATTATATCGGCAAACCGAAGGATTTCGCGCAAAAAACCTTCGACGAATTTAACAAAAATAATTATCATCAGCCGTCAGACGAATTTGACGAAAAATGGCGGTTTGACGGTTTGGTGCAGATGGTTGAAGTTTCTCTGGCAATCGGTTTGAAGGTGGCAAATGCGCCGGCAATGCCGCGTTATAATGCAGCAGACGAGTTTGCCAAAGCTCAACCCAATCGAAAATAATTACATTTCGGATATTAAGAAATTAGCCACGCGCTTACACTAATAACACGAATAAAATGATTCAAACAATTCGTATTATTGGTGTAATTCGTGGCAAAATCTTTTATTGATTTTGATATGAAAACTTTTTACATTACGACACCGATTTATTACGCCAATAGTCTGCCGCACCTCGGACATCTTTACACGACGACGGTTGCCGACGTGATTGCAAAGCATAAAAAACAGCGTGGTTTTGACACATATTTCTTAACGGGAACGGACGAACACGGCATCAATATTCAGCGCGTTGCCGAAGCAAAAGGTATTTCGCCAAAAGAGCAGGTTGATTATATTTCGGAAGCAATGAAGAAAATGTTCGCCGATTTCGGTTTAACCGATTATGACATTTTTATGCGGACGACCGAGCCGTTTCATTATGAATCGGTGCAAAACCTCTGGCGCGAAATTGCGAAAAACAAAACTCCGAAAGGCAATTCTACAATTTATAAAGGATTTTACGAAGCGTGGTTTTGCCCGAACTGCGCGGAATTTAAAACCGAAACAGAATATGAATTGCGCGAGGGCGAAGATGTGCCGCGCTGCCAAATTCACGAAAAACCGCTTGACCGCGTGGCGGAAGAAAGTTACTTTTTTCGGCTTTCCGATTACGGCGAAACTTTGCTGAAAATCATCGCCGAAAAACCCGAAAGAATTCGTCCCGAAGCGCGGCGCAATGAAGTAACTTCGTTTATCAAAAGCGGTTTGCAAGACCTTTCAATTTCACGCGAAAAAAAATCCGTGAGTTGGGGCATTCCCGTGCCGAACGATGAAAATCATGTTATTTATCTGTGGGTTGACGCGCTTTCAAATTATATAACGGCAATCGGTTACGGAAACGATGAAAGAAAATCAGTCGGTTTTGAAAAGTATTGGCAGAACGTGCATCACATTGTCGGCAAAGATATTTTGCGTTTTCACACAGTTTATTGGTTTTCTTTTTTGCTCGCGGCAGGAATTGATTTGCCGAAAGAGGTTTTCGCGCACGGCATGTGGCTTGACGCGGAAAGTCGAAAAATGGGCAAAACACTCGGTAATGTGATTGAACTCGACATTTTGCACCGGCATTTTCAAACCGATGCTTTGCGCTATTTTCTTCTGCGCGAAATGGTTTTCGGGCAAGACGGAAAATTTAGTTACGAAAATCTGATTGACCGTGCCAACGCGGATTTGGCAAGCGGTTTGGGTAATCTTTCGAGCCGAACGCTTTCGATGATTAACAAATACTGCGACGGCGCGATTCCCGACGGCAAAATCAGCGAACCGCATTATCTTTACGCCAAACGCGCCGGAATCAACGCGGACGAACAAGACCTTGTTTCCGTGCTTGACCACGCCCGCGATGAATTTCTGCGCCGTTTTGATAATTTCGAGTTTAGCCAAGCGTTAGAAATTTTGTGGAATATAATTGCGCGGATTGATAAAATGATTTCCGACGCAAAGCCTTGGGAACTCGTCAAAGACGAAAATCAAGCCGAAACGCTCAACGCAGTTTTATATCGCGCAACGGAAACACTTCGTTGGCTGTGCGTTTTGCTTTATCCGGTGATGCCCGAAGCGACGCGCAAAATTTACTCGCAGGTTGGTTTGAGCGAAGACATTGAACAAATAAATCCTGAAAATTTAAGATATGGAGAATTACCGGCAGGAATGCGAATCGGCGAAACGCAAGCCGTTTTTCCGCGAATTGATAAAAATAAAGTTATGAAAGAGATTGAGAAAGAGAAGTCAGCAGTCAGCAGCCAGAAAACAGCAGAAGAAGAAAAACAACAACCGTCCGACAGCGAACAAGCGACAAAAAGCGAAACGGCGATAAGCGAAGACCAAAGACCAAAAACCGAAGACCACTATATTGCAATTGATGATTTTCTAAAAGTCGAACTCCGCGTCGGCGAAATTCTTGTTGCCGAACGCATTCCGAAAGCCGATAAACTTCTGCGGTTTGAGATTGATTTGGGCGAAGAAAAACCGCGCCAAATTCTTGCCGGTTTAGCCGAATACTACAAACCTGAAAAATTAATCGGTAGAAAAGTCGTCGTTGTGGCGAATCTGAAACCTCGTCAAATGCGCGGACTCGAATCAAACGGAATGATTTGCGCCGCATCTTTAGAAAATAGCGACGATTTGCCCGTGATTGCGACGTTTTTGGAAGATGTGAAAATCGGCGCGAGATTGAAATAATGAAAATTCATCTCATCAAAGAGAAAGCAACTTCTGAACAAATGAACGAAATGCTTGAGTCACTGGAAGGCTACGTTAATCAAAAATTTAATGGAAGGTGTAAATAATGAATAATTTGGAACAAAGGCGGGAAAGATTTTTGAAAGATTCATTGCCGGTTCGTCTTGGCGGATTGGCGGCAAATCTGGCGCGAATCGGTTCATTTGTCAAAAATCCGGCAAATCTCGAAACCGTCAAACAATTACTCGAAGAAAGCAAATTTTTTATCGAATGGACGGCTGGCGAAACTCAAATAGAAGCGTCGGCAAAGTTGATTGATTTACAGATTCAACTTGCCGTAAATCAAAGAAACTTTGAAAAAACTTGGAAAGATGAAGAAAGCCGTTTGAATTTCGGACAAAAGGCAAAGGTTTGGTCGAAGGAAGTTTTGCAAAGTTCAGGATTGCTGTAATGATTTTTGTTGATTCACATTGCCACATTGACGGCGAAGCGTTTGATGCAGACCGCGACGAAGTTGTGCGGCGTGCCAAAGATGCGGGCGTAAAGTTTATGCTCGCCATCGGCACGGGAAATCCGCACAACGGCGAAATAAAAAAAGCCGTAGATGTTGCCGAACAATACGAAAATGTTTTTGCATCGGTTGGCGTTCATCCGCACGATGCGCTGGCTTACGACGACAAAGCCGAAAATCATTTGATTGATTTGGTGAAATCTTCTGATAAAATTATCGCTTGGGGTGAAATCGGTTTGGATTTTTATTACGATAATTCGCCGCGAGATGTGCAGATTGAAGTTTTTAAAAGACAAATCCATATTGCAAAAGATTTAAATTTGCCGATAATTATTCACAGCCGCGATGCAAATGATGAAACGGTTGAGATTTTACGCGATGAATGTGTGTGGAAAATGGAAAATGGAAAATGGAAAACGGAAAATGAAGCAGAAGAAAATTCAAATAACAAATTTCGCGGCGGGATTATGCATTGTTTCGGCGGCAGCGCAGAAATGGCTTTGGATTTAATGGAAATTGGTTTTTTGATTTCGTTTGCGGGAAACGTAACTTTCAAAAAAGCGGAAAACTTGCGCGATGCGGCGCGGGTTGTTCCGCTTGAAAAACTTTTAATCGAAACCGATTGCCCGTTTCTAACGCCCGCGCCGTTTCGCGGAAAACGCAATGAACCCGGTTTTGTCGTTCACACGGCGCAGTTTTTGGCGGAATTTTACGGAATTGAACTCGAAAAATTAGCGAATCAAACGACACGAAACTTTTTAGATTTTTTCAAAATACATTTAGCTACAGAGAGCGCAGAGAAAACAATTTGAAACCAAAGCCAAACGCAGAATGAAAGGCAGAATGCAAAGTTTTTACTTTACCTCTGTCAACTTCGGTGCGCTTTGGTGGTTTATAATAAATTTATGGCAAAAGAAAATTCATTCGATATTACATCAAAGGTTGATTACGCAGAAATTGACAACGCAATCAACCAAACAAAAAAAGAAGTTAGCCAGCGATTTGACTTTAAGGGCAGCAAATCATTGGTCGGCGTACAGGATAACGATTTGTATTTATCTGCCGAAGACGAAACCAAACTTCGCAATATGAACGACATTCTGCAAAGCAAACTCGTCAAACGCGGCGTTCCGCTCAAGGCTTTAAGTTACGAAAACATCGAACCTTCGGCGGGCGGAACGGTGCGCCAAACGGTAAAAGTTCAACAGGGAATTCCGATGGAAAAAGCAAAGGAAATCGTTAAATTTATCAAAGATTCAAAAGTGAAAGCGCAGGCTTCGATTCAGGGCGACATGGTCAGAGTTTCGAGCAAAGACCGCGATACTTTGCAAGATATTATCGCCAAACTCAAAGCGGCAGATTTCGGCATTGATATGCAATTTACGAATTATCGGTCTAATTAAGGAGTTTCTCAATAAATTTTGCAGAGTTTTAATGGCTGGTGAAAAATGAAAGTTTTATGAAACAGGCTAAATTATTGGATGGATTGATGAAACGCATTTGCAAAGCAATTAAATTTTGCTTGGAAGCGAAAAAATAAATGCAGACATTTGCGCTAATCAGAGAAAAATTAAGTCCGAATATCGCGGCACAAAGGATTTTCAGTTTGATAAAAACCGAGATGTTTTTGGTCGAAGCCGAATTTCAGCGTCAAGCGAGTTCTAACATTCAAGTAATAAATTATTTGGGTGATTATCTGCAGGCATCGGGCGGAAAGCGTGTTCGACCTGCGCTGGTTCTGTTGTCGAACTGCGCCGTCGGCGGAGATGCTTCAAAAGACGATGTGATTCGTCTGGCAACCGTGATGGAAATGCTGCACACCGCAACCCTGGTTCACGATGATATTATTGACAATGCCGACACGCGCCGCAATCGTGTTTCGGTCAATGCGCGTTTTGGCAACCAATCGGCGGTTTTGATGGGCGATTGGCTTTATATGTCGGCGTTTGAAACGAGTTTGCAAGAGCGGAGTTTAGAAATTCTTGACATTTTGACTCGCCTGACGCGCAAAATGACCGAAGGCGAACTTATTCAACTGACAACGCTTGGGCGCACCGATATTTCCGAAACCGAATACTTCGATATTTTGCAGCGTAAAACAGCTTTTCTTTTCAGTGCTTGCTGCGAAATCGGTGCAATTTTAGGGAATGCCTCAAAAGACGAGCAAAACGCTTTGCGCGATTACGGAATGAATCTCGGCACGGCTTTTCAACTCGCCGACGATTTGCTTGATTTTACGGCGGAAGAAGAAGTTTTAGGTAAGGCTTCGGGCGCGGATTTGTTGGCAGGAAAATTGACTTTGCCCTTGATTTTATTGATGCGAAAAGAACCAAAAGCGCAAAAAGATTTGGAAAAGATTATCTACGACGGAAACTACCAGACAATTTCGCGTGCCACTCTGCTGGAGAAGCTGGAAAGCCTCGATTTACTTGCCGAAACCCGGCAAAGAGCATATTCATACGCCAACCTTGCAATAAAAAATCTTGAACTATTTCCAAAAACAGAGTATCGTTTAGCTCTGGAAGAAATTCCAAGCTATATGATTGAAAGAAATAAATGATGTGCGGTTTTTTGTGTAAATTTTTTAAATTCGCGCAAATTAAAGCTCGTAAGTCCGAACTCAACAAATGTCACAAGAAAATCTTATGCTAAACGAAAATTTAATCGCCACTCTCGAACAGAGTTTGCGGCAGACGCGCAACGCGCAAAATCGCCTGCTTGGTCGGCTGCGCGAAGTTGAAACGGAAGCCGACAGCTTGCGGCAGGAAATTCAAGCGATGGAAAATAGCGCGGCGCAAACCGAGCAGGCAATTTACAGCCTTTTGGCGACAATGGGTTCGAGCAATCAATCTTGGAAGGTTGAGAAAAAACCGCAATACGAACAAGACGGTTATGAACAACCATCGCCGCCGAGAAGATATACGCTGGCAAATAATAATGAACCGAATGTTCCCGTGAAAAATTTCCGTAACAATTCATCGGTTACCTATTTAAATAATAATCGCAATATTCCTTCGATCAGTCCCAGATTAGAACCGATCAGTCATCGTTTTGCTGACCGAACTATTACACAGGCTTGCACCTTGCTTTTGCGCGAAGCGAGTGAGCCTCTGCACGTCAATGAACTTTATAATCTGCTGGTGGCGGGCGGCTTTGAATTTAAGGGAAATAATCCGACTATTTCAATCGCCGTTTCATTAAACCGTAACCGCCGATTTTCCAAAGTTGCGCCCGGAACTTTCGATCTGGTGATGCGCGACGCTTCCAAAGCGGCTTCCAAGTAATTTTCCGAAATTGCGTTTATTCAATATATTACAGCTTGTTTTTTGATAAAAAATAAGCAAAAATACTTGTCTGTTTTCAGTAATACAGCTTCTTTAGAAATTGGAGATAAAATAATGGATTGTCGAATTTTCGATCAGATTAAATCAATTGTTTTAATTGGTTTGTTAATTGTAATTTTCGGATTTAGTGAAAATCTTTTCGCTCAAAAAGTGCGGCTTCGCTCGCAAATTAATCCAAATTGCAATTTAAATTCCAATTCAAAGTTTGCTGATATTTATGCCGATGGAAATATCGCCGTGCAGGGAAGTTATAGCTGCCGCGGCGCATTTATTTACGATATTTCCAATCCCGATACGCCAAAGCTGGCGGCGTGGTATAATCCGGGCAACAAT
>JACCYR010000070.1 GCA_013696385.1 Acidobacteriota bacterium | reverse complement strand
TTAAAAACTTCGATTTTAAAGCGGCGTTCTGAGCGGCTTCGTAAAGCAATTGATGACCTGAAACCGCTTTCGCGGAGGTTACGCTGCCGTCTTCGTCTATCTCAATTTGAACTTTAACTTTGCCTTCTGCGCCCGCTTCTTTTGCTTCCTCCGAATACGTCGGCTTCGCCAAAATAACTGCTTTCGCTTCCCCAATATTTCCTGTAATATTACCAATTCGATAAAATTCCGGCGAACCAAAATCATTATCTTTTAATATCGGCGGCGTGTTTGGAAGCGCAGCCGGCTCTTGCGAAAAAGCATTTACGGAAAACAAATTTAGGATAAATATTAAAGCAAACGCGGGTTTTTTATTCATACTTTTTTCCTTTTGCCGATTTGAAACTATTATACGCCAAAATCTTGTTTTGTGAAAAAATTTTTGGTAATAGCTCAGATGCGAGAGTTTTGAGTTTCAACTTTAGTTGGTTCTTAGTTGAAGCCAACTAAAGTTGGAACTCAAAACCTTTCCATATACTCAATCCAAATTCGCTCTAGATACCTAATTTGCAGATTGTTTCAAAAAATCCAAAATCTAAAATCTAAAATCTAAAATCCGTTTGCCATTTGCATAAACAGCGCGTCGGTGGCGATTTTTTTATTTAAGTTGACGTTGAAGTTTTCGCGCATCGTTTCTATCTCCGTCAGCCACGATGCAAGGCGTTTAGAATCGGCGTTTTCGGCAAGTTTTTTCAGATTGTTTTTGATGTCGGCGTTGACGATATTTTCTTCGCTGTTGCCGAGCGTCAATTTCCAGATGTCGTGAATCAGAGTCTCCAGAATTTCCAGCGATGCGTTGTAACTGTCCTTATTTTTCGCGTCGTTCATCTCTTCGGCGGTTCGCAAAAGTGTCGTGCGGTTTTGTTTAATCAAAAGACTTTCCAAAACTTTAGACATCACGTCGCGCTGCGCGGGGAATCTGCTCAAATCCATTGAAAGTGCGTGTCCGATACTTCCCCGTGAAAGTCTTGCCAAAATTGCGGCATCATCGGGCGAAAATTTCTTGGTTTCGAGCAGATAATTTTCGATTTCTGTTGGCGCAATCGGCGCAAAACGAAGCGTCTGACAGCGCGAAAGAATTGTTGGCAAAAGCGCATCGGGACGCGAAGTTATCAAGAAAATATACGAGGTTGGCGGCGGCTCTTCCAGCGTTTTCAAAAGCGCGTTTGCCGCATTATCTTTTGCCGTATTTAATTTTTCCGCTTCATCAATCAGCAAAAACCGTGCTTTGGCTTCAAAGGGACGAAAATTGGCTTCCTTTTCAAGGTTACGCACGGCATCAATCAAAATGTTTTTGTTGTAGGGAATAACTAAACCAATATCGGCATGTTCGCTGAAAATCACTTCTTTGTGCGCGTCTTTATCGTCGGGTTTTGGAAAAGTAAATTTATCGGCGCGTTTGCAAGCCGCACAAATATCACACGCTTCAAAGTTTTTTGGATTTTGACAGACAAACGATTTCGCAAGTTCTAGCGCAAACTGTTTTTTGCCAATGCCTTCCACGCCTGCAAAAAGCAATGAATGCGGAACTCTGTCAGTTGCCAGCATTCGGCGCAAAGTTTCTTTGATGTGATTGTTTCCGATGAGTTTATTAAACATAAAATTTAAGAGTGAAAAGGTGGAAAAGTGAAAAAGGAAACCTGACGATTTTATAATCTTTTTCACCTTTCCACTTTTCCACCTTTTCACTTTAGGAATTCCGAAACAATTTCCACCGCTTTTGTATGAATTTCTTCGATTGAACCGCTTGCATCTACAATCCGAAAACGCTTTGGCTCTTTTTCGGCGATTTTTAAGTAAGCATCACGGACACGCGCATAAAATTCCGTCGTTTCCAGATCCATCCGGTTTTTTTGTTCGCCGCCGTCGCTTCGGGAATTTGTCCGCAAAAGTGCTTTTTCAACCGGCAAATCAAAAAAAAGCGTCAGATTCGGTTTTAGTCCGTCGGTGGCAAGTTTGATAACTTGGTTGACGGTTTTTTCGGGAAAACCGCGTCCTGCGCCTTGGTAAGCAAAAGTTGCGTCCGAGTAGCGGTCTGAAATGACGATTTTTCCTTCTTCGAGCGCGGGTTTGATGAGAAAATTAACGTGCTGAGCGCGGTCGGCGGCA
>JACCYR010000065.1 GCA_013696385.1 Acidobacteriota bacterium | reverse complement strand
CGGGAAGCGGTATCGGCGCACTACAGTCCTTCACGTCGGACAAACGCCAGCTTCTAGCGGCGATTAACAAAATAAAATGGAATCCGCAAGGCAGAGGCGGCATCAGCACTTTTGCAGCAATTGGCACCGAATTGAAAGACGATCTTGCAGGAATGCAAAAGTCGGATGGAAGTGTCAGAAATCCTCAGGGAGGCAAAGAAGACAAAGAATTTCAAAATCAAATTGACGAATTTCGCAATGAAAATTTCTCTGTCGGAACGCTCGGCGCGTTGAATTATATTATTCGCGGAATGAAAGATTTGCCCGGACGTAAATCATTAATGCTTGTTTCCGAAGGATTTCCGTTAATTTCAAAAACAGGCGGAATAGCAACTCCGAGTAAGGTTTTTGATGTGATGAAAATTCTCGCTGACATCGCAAATCGTTCATCGGTTGTAATTTATACGCTTGACCCGCGCGGCTTACAAGTTCCCGGAATGGCATTTGCCAACGATAATATCAGACAAGTGCTTTCCGATAGTTTTGACCCCGGTAATGCGGAAGATGACAGAACCGCACGCGAAGACGATTTCAGAGATTCGCAGCAAAGTTTGCGTTATCTGGCTTACCAAACCGGCGGTTTTCCATTTGTCAACCAGAATAATCTGAATTACGGTTTGCAAAAGGTAATTGAAGACCAAAAAGGCTATTATTTAATTGGTTATCAGCCGGATGCGGAAACCTTTGACCCGAAAAAAAATAAGTTTAATAAAATCTCTATTAAACTCAAACGCAATGATTTAAAGGTGCGTTACCGAAGCGGATTTTTCGGCGTTACCGATAAACAAATTGCACAAGTTCGGCAAACTCCGCAGCAGCAAATTTATTCAGCATTAACTTCGCCGTTTAACGCCAATGATATTTCATTAAACTTAAACACGCTTTTTGCCGAAGATGCGAAAAGCGGTGAATTTATCCGTTCGCTGGTCAGAATTGATGCAAAAGACTTAAAATTTACAAAGGAGGCAGACGGAACTCACAAAGCGAATTTCGATATTATCGCCATGACCTTTGGCGATAACGGCGCGCCGGTTGATGAAGTTGCAAAAAATTACACGATAAAAGCCGGCGAAAAGGTTTATCAGAAAATTTTGGAAAACGGATTTGTTTATAATTTGATTGTTCCGATTAAAAAACCGGGCGCGTATCAATTTCGCATTGCTCTGCGCGATTCCGCTTCTGAAAAAGTCGGTTCGGCTTCACAGTTTATCGAAGTTCCGAATTTGAAGAAGAAAAATCTGACGCTTTCCGGCATTGTTTTGAATAATTATACAATTGACGAATGGCAGCAAATTTCGCTCGGAAAAAATCAAAATAACGATACGGATGTTGACACAGACACGGCATCGCGCCGTTTCAAGCGCGGAACGGTTTTGCGTTACGATTACATAATTTACAACGCAAAAACTAATCCGACGCAGCTGCAGGTGCAGGCAAGACTTTTCCGCGACGGCAAACTTTTGGTGGAAGGAAAACCAAGCGCATTTGACACCGCTGGTCAATCAGATTTGAAACGAATCGAAGCCGCCGGAGTAATTACGCTCGGCAACAGTCTTGCGCCAGGCAATTATGTTTTGCAGGTGATTGCAATTGACGCTAACGCCAAAGAAAAATGGCAGATTACAACCCGCTGGATTGATTTTGAAATCGTTGAATAATCAAATTTCTATCTTAATCTTTAAGTTCCAAGTTTAACGCTGAAAAATGTTAAACTTGGAACTTCTGCTTTTATGGACATTATCGTCGGCACAGCCGGACACATTGACCACGGAAAAACCGCACTCGTTAAAGCCTTGACAGGCGTTAACGCTGACCGCCTGCCGGAAGAAAAACAGCGCGGAATTACGATTGATATTGGTTTTGCCGAACTCGATTTGGATGATGTTCGCATTGGTTTTGTTGACGTTCCCGGACACGAAAAATTTGTCAAAAATATGCTCGCCGGTGCTTCCGGCATTGATTTGGTCGCGCTGGTTATCGCATCTGACGAAGGCGTAATGCCGCAAACGCGGGAACATTTTGAAATCTGCCGCTTGCTGGAAATCAAAACGGGTTTGATTGTTCTAACGAAAAAAGATTTGGTCGATGAAGAACTGCTCGAACTCGTCAAACTCGACGCTTCCGAACTTGTCGAAAACTCTTTTCTTGAAAACGCTCCCGTAATTGCCGTCAGCGCGAAAACCGGCGGCGGAATTGCCGAATTAAAAGAAGTTCTGCGCCAAGTTTCCGCAAAAATTCCTTCACGAACAAACGAAAAAATTGCGCGTCTGCCGATTGATAGAAGTTTTTCCGTCAAAGGTTTTGGCGCAGTTGTAACGGGAACGCTTGTTTCAGGAAAAATCAGCGAAACGCAGGAGATGGAAATCCTGCCGTTAGCGCGAAGAGTCCGCGTGCGCGGTTTGCAGACTCACGGAAAATCTGTTAAAGCGGCGCACGCCGGACAACGCACGGCAGTTAATCTCGGCGGCATTGATTACGGCAAAATTGAGCGCGGAATGATTTTGAGCGTGCCAAATGTTTTGCGTCCGACACAGATTTTTGATGCGGAAATCGAAGTTTTAAAAGATGCAAAACGCAGTTTGAAATCGCGGCAAAGAGTTCGCGTTCATATCGGTACAATCGAAGCGTTGGCGCGTGTTCAGGTTTTGAACGAAGAAGGTGAAATCGGGCAGGGTGAAAAAGATTTTGTGCAGCTTCGGCTGGAAATTCCGGTTGTTACGATTCCGAATGAAAGATTTATCCTGCGTTCATATTCGCCGCAAATCACGATTGCGGGTGGCAAAGTTCTGGACGCTTTGGCAAGCAAACATCGGCGCAAAGATATTGAAAACGTCCGCAAATATCTGAAAAATTTAACCGAAGCCGAAAATGATAAAACAAAACAAGTAAAACTTTTTCTTGAAACCGCCGGTGAACACGGTTTAAATTTCGCTGATTTACAAGCGCGGACAGGCTGGCGGAAAGAGATTTTGCAAAAAGCGATTGCGGAAAATGTCGAAAAGAAAGCGGTTATTAAAGCAGAAAACTTTTATGCGGCACGAACGCCGTTTGACAATTTAAAGGCGAAAACACTCGCGGAAATTGAAAATTATCACAACCGCGAACCGCTTGAACAGGGAATTTTGCAAGCAACTCTGCGCGAGAAAATCTTTACGCATTTGCCGCCGGAAGTTTTCAAAACGACGCTTTTGCAATTACATAAAGAAGGCAAAATTTCTACCAATAAAGATATTGTCGCGGCAAGTTCGCATAATCAGGAACTTACGCCGGAAGAAAAACAGATTCGTGAAAAACTGGAGAAAATTTATAAAACCGCGAAACTGGAAGTCCCGACTTTAGAAAACGCTTTGCTCGAATCAATCGGCGGCACGAAATTAAAAAAGGAACACGCCCGCAAAGTTTTTCAGCTTTTTTTGAATTCAGGCGAAATTGTTAAAGTTACGGAAGATTTTTATTTTAGACGCGAAGCAATTACCGAATTGATTGAAAAAATCAAAGATTTTGCGTCAAAAACGCCTGACCGATTAATTGATATGGCGAAATTCAAAGACATTGCGGGTATTTCGCGTAGATACGCGATTCCGCTGCTTGAATATTTTGACCGCGAAAAATTGACGCGGCGAGCGGGCGATAAAAGATTGGTTTTGTAGGAAAGATAATTAAGTAAAAAGTAAAAAGGCAAAAGTAAAAAGTAAAAAATTTCTTAAAACTTGCCGTTTTATGTGAAAAATAAGAAAAAATCTTAATACTTTTTTCTCTACCCAAAACGTGATTTAATTTTAATGATGGAAGAAAAAGTTAAAATCGGAATAATCGGAACAGGTTTTGCGCGTAAAGTGCAGATTCCCGCGTTTCAAACTTTACCGAATGCGGAAATTGTTTCAGTTGCCAGCGGACATCTTGAAAATGCGGAAAAAACCGCGAAGGATTTCCACATCACACATTTTACGGACAATTGGCGGGAAACAATCGAACGCAACGACGTTGATTTAATCTGCATTACAACTCCACCCAATCTACACAAAGAAATGACACTTTTCGCGCTTGAGCGCGGCAAAGCCGTTTTGTGCGAAAAACCGATGGCGATAAATGTTGCCGAAGCAAGAGAAATGATGGACAAAGCGCAGGAAAAACAAGTTTTGGCGTTAGTTGACTTTGAACTTCGTTTCCAAAACGGCAGACAAAAAGCGCGAAAAATGCTGCGCGACGGTGAAATCGGAAAAATTATTCACGCCAAATATAATTTTCGCAATGCTTCACGCGGAACACTTGAAGTGCCTTGGAATTGGTGGTCGGATGAAATGCAGGGCGGCGGTGCGCTCGGCGCAATCGGTTCGCATATTATTGATTCATTTCATTGGTTTTTTAGCACGGAAATTTCGAGCGTTTTCTGCCAATTGCAAACTCATGTTAAAGAGCGGCGCGACGGAAAATCCGGCGAAATGCGCCAAGTAACGACCGACGACGAAGCGAATTTGATTTTACGTTTTGCCGACGGCGATTTGACCGAAGATGCAACGGGAATCGTTTCCGTTTCGATGGTCGAATATCCTAAATATCAAAATCGCATCGAATTTTTCGGCACGGAAGGCGCAATGCGTGTCGAACATCGCGGCGAAATTTTTCTGGCAAAAAAAGACGACGAAGATTGGCGGGAAATTGAAGTTGATTTTGACGAACCCATTGCGGGAATTCCCGACACGGGATTTTCACGTGGTTTCACGAGTTTCGCGCCCAAAATTATTGAAGCCATCTGCGAAGGCAGAACGGAAATTGAAAACGCGGCGACCTTTGAAGATGGCTGCAAAGTGCAAAAAGTTTTGGATGCGGCACGATGTCAAAATTTGCAAGCGGAAATTAATTGGTCTTAAAATCTTTTATAAATTCTGTAAAGGCAGTGCAAACATTAAATGCTGATTAATGTGAATCAGGAGTTGAAATAAAATGATGAAATATCAGAGTTTCCTTTGCCTCCTTAGCGGTCACGAGCGTGAAACAATTTTCTCATGCAAAGGCGCAAAGCTCGCAAAGTAAAGAAGTTGGTTAATTACCCAAATTTTCAACTGCTAATTGGCATATTAGTAAATAAGGCTTTCACATCTGCTAAATACAACTAATCTTTTTTATTTCTGTTTCCTGTTCAAATTATTTGCAAAAAGAATTTATTCACCCAAATACGCTTCTTTGACACGCGGGTCGGCGGCGAGTTGGCGGGAGTCGCCTTCCATTACAATTCTTCCTGTTTCTAAAACGTAAGCTCTATCAGAGTGATGAAGTGCGGCGTAGGCGTTTTGTTCAACTAATAAAATCGTCGTGCCTTCGGCGCGGATGTTGTCAATCGCTTCAAAAATTGTGTGAACGAGAAGCGGCGCAAGTCCGAGCGAAGGTTCATCAAGCAGCAATAAACGCGGGCGCGACATCATCGCTCGTGCCATCGCCAGCATTTGCTGCTCGCCGCCAGAGAGCGTTCCGGCTTTTTGTTTTTCGCGTTCCTTGAGGCGCGGAAAAAGCGTAAAACCACGCTCCATATCTTCAACAATTTTTTTCTTGTCCTTGCGGATATATGCGCCCATATCCAGATTTTCGCGCACGGTTAAATTAGCGAAAACGCCGCGACCTTCGGGCGACATCGCAATTCCCATCGGCAAAAGTTTGTGCGTTGCCATTCCGCTAATATCTGTGCCTTCATAAGTTACGCGCCCGTTTCGCGGCTCTAAAAGTCCGGTGATTGTTCGCAAAGTCGTCGTTTTTCCCGCGCCGTTCGCGCCGATTAGTGTAACAACTTCGCCTTGATTGACTTCTAATGAAATATCGGTTAACGCTTCGATTGCGCCGTAATTTACTGATACGTTTTCTAAAGTAAGCATAAACAGTTATCAGTTATCAGTTATCAGTTATCAGCTTTTGTTGACTGATGACTGTTGACTGCTAACTGTTACTAATCTCCCAAATAAGCCTCAATAACTTTCGGGTCGTTTTTAATATCTTGCGGTAATCCTAATGCAATAGATTTTCCATAATCGACAACTTGAATTCTATCGCAAACGCCCATCACGACGCGCATATTGTGTTCGACAAGAACAATCGTCAACTTAAATCTGTCGCGGATTTCCTTTATCAAGCCGGTTAAATTTTCTTGTTCAATTGGATTCATTCCCGCCGCCGGTTCATCCAGAAGCAATAAATTTGGGCGCGTGGCGAGTGCGCGGACGATTTCAAGCCGCCGCTGATTTCCGTAAGGCAAAGAAGTTCCGCCTTCATCCTTGTATTTGGCAAGGTCGAAAATTTCAAGCAACTCCATGGCAAATTTGCGATGTTCAGCTTCATCTTTGAAATAACGCGGAAGCCGAAAAATTCCGTCAAGCAACGTTTGTTTGGAGTGGCGATGGCAAGCCGTAACGACGTTTTCCAAAACGCTCATCGACGGAAAAAGTCTGATGTTTTGAAATGTACGCGAAACGCCGAGCCGCGAAATTTGATACGGTTTTAAGCCGTTAACGCGCGTTCCATTGATAGTTATGTCGCCGGAAGTCGGTTCATAAACGCCGGTTAAAAGATTAAAAATCGTCGTTTTGCCCGCGCCATTCGGACCGATTAAACCATAAATCTCACCTTGTTTGACCGCGCAGTCGAGTTCGTTGACGGCGACGAGTCCGCCGAAACGAATTGTCGCTTTATCAGTTTGCAAAATAGATTTGCCGTTGGTGGTAACGCTCATTGGTCTTCCTCCTCGCTTGTCAAGCGTTTTGCTTCTTTCTGTTGAGCAATCGGAGTGCCTTCGCTATCACCAACCGTTTCCGCTCCGGCGGATTCTTTGCGCGGGCGTTTCAGCCAATTCAAACCGAATTCCTTCGTGCCGAAAATTCCCTGTGGACGCAGAATCATCGTCAAAATCAAAATCAGAGCGAAGATAACCAGCCGCAATGAGTCAAGCGGAATGCTTGAAAGTAAGACTTCGCCGCTTGAACCGACTTGGATAAATGGAACTTGGATAAAGGAAAGTTGGCGCAGAAGTTCAGGCAGCAGCGTAACGACGATTGCGCCGATAATTGCGCCCGTCATCGAACCCATTCCGCCCAGCACAATCATAATGATAACTTCAAATGATTTGATAAATTGAAAATCGTTGGTGCTGAGAAATTTGTTGTAATGCGCGAACAGAACGCCCGCGATTCCCGCAAAAGCCGAACTGATAACGAATGAAACGACCTTGTAGCGCGTCGTGTTCACGCCCATCGCTTCTGCCGCAAGTTCGTCTTCGCGGATGGAAATAAGTGCGCGTCCCACGTCGGATTTGACAATATTGTGAACGACGACAACCGTAATGACGGCGAAAATTCCAATCCAGAGGAAATTTGCATAACCCGGAACTTGATAACCCGTCGCGCCGCCAACTGCGTCAATATTTAGAATAACAATGCGGATAATTTCAGCAAAACCGAGCGTTACAATCGCCAGATAATCGCCGCGCAGACGCAGCGACGGAATGCCGACAATCAAACCGACAACAGCCGCGACAATCGCGCCGATAACGACGGCAATTAGCAAAATAACACTTGTTGCGCCCAATTCTCCCAAAGACGAAAACGCACTTTCAAGTTGTCTGCCGTAAGTTACGGTAAAATACGCTGAAGAATACGCGCCGACTGCCATAAATCCGGCGTGTCCGATGGAAAATTGTCCGGTAAAACCGTTTATTAAATTCAGCGACGTGGCAAGAATGATGTTAATGCCGATAAACACGAGCAGACGCGCCGAATAATCGTCAATTCCCGCACCAAAAAACCCAGTGCTGCTCATCATCGCGTTCACAATGTAAAGAAGCGCAATGACGATGATTCCAAATATTAAACTCTTCACCAGAGAAGACATATATTTATTTTCGATTTGCAATTTGCGATTTGCGATTTGTTTGCTCGCCTTACTCGCATTTGCAATTATAAGGCAATTAATTTGCGATTTACTTATTGCTCTTTGCCGAAATTCTTGATTTTGCAAAAATTGCCGTTAGTTCACTTGCTTCTTGCAGCAGACTGGCAACTGATTTTTCTTCCATTAAACCGCTTTCAATTATTAATTCTAACCATAAACAACTTTCATCTGCCTCTTCTTCGACAGTTCCCAACTTAGCAATAAATTCTGCTTTTGAGCGTCCGCGACATGCCGCTCGATAATTTGAAGCTACGGAAGTTCCAGACCGAATAAGTTGGTTGCCAATTGCTCTGCCAGCCGAAGTATTTGGTAACGCATTGACAAGTTTAATAACCCTTAACGCAAAAGTTTTCGTCCGTTGCAAAAGTTCTTTTTCGGTCATAACTCCAATGCTTGATTATCAAACAATCGCAAATCGCAAATTGCAAATCGCAAATCCCTAGACTTTTTCCTGCACATTCGACCCCAAAAGACCTGCCGGACGTATTAAAAGAACCAGAATCAAAATTGCAAACGCCACCGCATCACGATAGGTTGAAGGAATGCCGATATATTGTCCGTAACCGACAACCAGCGTTTCCGCCGCGCCAATCAGCAAACCGCCCAAAACCGCGCCCGGAATATTTCCGATGCCGCCGAGAACTGCGGCAACGAAAGCCTTCAAACCAATCAAAAGTCCCATCAAAGGTTCGATTTTCGGATTATATTGCGCGACCAAAACACCGCCTGCCGCCGCCAGTGCCGAACCGAGCGCAAACGTAAAGGCAATAACAAAATCGGTATTCACGCCCATTAATTTTGCTGAGTTCAAATTAAACGAAACGGCTCGCATCGCTTTACCGACCTTCGTTTTGAAAATGATGAATTGCAAACCGAGCATCAGCAAAATCGAAACGACAAAAATCAGCAGTTGTGAAGTGTTTATCGTCGCGTTGCCGAAAAGCGTATAATTGTCGCTTGGAAGAAGCTGCGGAAAAGCACGCGGCGTGCCGGAGAAAATAACGACAAAAATATATTCGAGAAAAAGCGACATTCCTATCGCCGTTATCAGCGTCGTCATTCTTGAATATTTTCTGACCGGACGATAGGCAAGCCGTTCGATTAACATTCCGATTACTGCCGCAATTATCATCGAACCGAAAAGCACAACAACAAAACCGATGATGGACGGACTTGAGGCAAAACCTAAATGAATTGCCAGCATATATCCGGTGTATGCGCCGACCATAAAAACGTCGCCGTGCGCGAAATTGATAAGCCGCAAAATCCCGTAGACCATCGTGTAGCCGAGCGCAATCAGCGCGTAAATCGAACCGATGGTCAGACCGTTGATAAGCTGCTGAACAAAAGTGTCCATAAATTAGAAGACAGAAGACAGAAATCAGAAGACAGAAATTAGAAGTCCAAAATCAAGCGTTGATTTTGGACTTCAGACTTTAAACTTATTTTGTGTTTGCATTCATTGCATTGGAATTTATCGCATTTGAATTCATTGACATATTCATATTTGAATTCATATTTCCATTCGTCATTGTATTCATATTCATTGAAGAATTGGCGTTTGTATTTGTGTCGGCAGTTGGCGCACTCATACCTTCGGGATAAATGGTGTCTTTATAAATAAAACTGTTTACAGCCGGATTGAGTTCCAAAACGACTGCCGGTTTAACGGCATTACGCTCAGCGTTAATCGTAATTTTTCCGGTAACGCCGTTAAAATTTTGGGTGTTTGCAATCGCATCGCGCAATTTTTGCGGGTCGGCTGAACCGGCGCGTTTGAGCGCGTCCGCCAAAACCTTCGCCGCGTCGTAAGCCAAAGCCGCCAGCGAATCGGGTTTAGCACCGAATTTCGCTTGATAGGCTTTGACGAAACTTTGAATATCGGGCGCAGGATTTTCAACCGAATAGTGATTGGAAATATATGTATTTTTCAACGCTTCGCCGCCGAGTTTCCAAAGATCCGGTGAATCCCAACCGTCGCCGCCTAAAAGAGGTATATTCATTCCGAGTTCACGCGCTTGTTTGGCGATGATTCCGACTTGACCATAATAACCCGGAACATAAATAACATCGGGATTTGTAGCGCGAATCGCGGTTAATTGTCCCTTAAAATCAGGGTCGGTTTGCGCGTAAGATTGTTCGCTGACAATTCTTCCGCCGAGTTTGGCGAACTCCTGTTTGAAAACTTCCGACAAACCTTTGCTGTAATCTGACTGCACATCGCCGAAAATTGCAGCGGTTTTGGCGTTCAAATTATTTGCCGCGTATTTTGCCATCACCGCGCCTTGAAACGGGTCAATAAAACAAACGCGGAAAATGTAATCACCGACCTGCGTAACTTTCGGATTAGTTGACGAAGGCGTAATCATCGGAACTTTTGCTTCCTGTGCGACGGGCGCGGCGGCAAGCGAATTTGTCGAAGCGACTTCGCCGAGAACGGCTTGCACTTTGTCCTGATTAATCAATTTGGAAACGACTGTTTTGGCTTGTTCCGGTCTGCCCTGGTCGTCTTCTACAAACAATTGAATTTTTTTGCCGAGAACACCGCCCGAATTGTTGATTTCTTCAACGGCAAGTTCAATGCCGTTTTTTGTGGATTGCCCGAAACTCGCCGTCGTTCCGCTCAAATCGGCAAAAACGCCGACTTTGATTGTGTCGCCGGTATTTGTCGTGCCTCCTTCGTTGCCTTTTTGCACACAGGCAACGGAAAGCAGCAAAGATGTCATTAAAATAAAAGTTAAAAAGATTCTTTTCATATCTACCTCACAGATAAAATTATTGCGCGAAAAAGCCGTATTTTTCGAAAGGACTTGGCTTCCGATATATTACGCAGATTGTTTGGTTAAAGTTTTTATGCTTTCAGAAATTAAATGCACAAAGAATTATACCTATTTCAGATGGCGTGTCGAGTGTATATCGAATAAAATTTTTATTCGAGTATATTTCAACAACAAAAATTTATATGAAAAATCACGAAAAACCAGTTGAACAAAAAACACCTGCGCCCAAATTCGGCGATATGCCAAAAGAAGATTTTCGCCGTTACGGACACGAACTGATTGACTGGATTGCCGATTATTTTGAAAACATTGAACAATTTCCCGTGCTAGCGCAGATTGAGCCGAATTGGTTAAAAAACAATTTGCCAAACTCCGCACCTGTAACTGGCGAAGATTTTGCGAAAGTTTTAGCGGATGTTGATAAATTGATTTTGCCGAGTGTTACGCATTGGAATCATCCGAATTTTCACGGACTTTTTTCGACTTCGACAAGTTCCGTCGGCATTTTCGGTGAACTTCTGAGCGCGGCATTCGATATGAAAGCGATGCTTTGGCGCACTTCGCCCGCTTCTACCGAACTCGAAGAAGTTGTTTTAGATTGGCTGCGGCAAATGATGGGCTTGAACGAAGGTTTAAAGGGAATTATCTACGACACGGCTTCGGTTTCAACGCTCCACGCAATCGCGGCGGCGCGTGAAGGTTTGAATTTAAGCATCCGCGAGATTGGTATGAGTGGGCGCGATGATTTGCCGCTTTTAAGAGTTTATACTTCCGAACAAGCGCATTCGTCGGTTGAAAAAGCTGTTTTGCTACTCGGACTCGGACAAAAATCGCTCGTGAAAATTGCAACGGACGAAAAATTCCGAATGATTCCCGACAAATTGCGCGAAGCGATTGAAGAAGACAAAACAAACGGTTATTTGCCTTTCTGCGTTGTCGCAACGGTCGGCACGACTTCAACAACGAGCATTGATCCGATTCCCGAAATTGTGCCGATTTGCGAAGAAAATGCGATGTGGCTGCATGTTGACGCGGCGTATGCCGGAAGCGCGGCGATTGTTCCAGAATTGCAATCGTGTTTAAAAGGCTGTGAACGCGCCGATTCGCTTGTAACGAATCCGCATAAATGGCTTTTTACGCCTTTTGATTTATCGGTTTTGTATTGTCGGCATTTGGATTTATTAAAACGCGCATTTTCGCTCGTTCCCGAATATCTGAAAACCAACGAAACCGTTACAAATCAGATGGATTACGGCATTCAACTCGGTCGTCGTTTTCGCTCTTTGAAATTATGGTTCATAATGCGTTATTTCGGGCAGAAAGGAATGATTGAACGAATCCGCGAACATTGTCGCTTGGCAAAACTTCTCGCTTCATGGATTGAAGAAGCGGAAGATTGGGAAATTCTCGCGCCTGTGCCGTTTGCGCTGGTTTGCTTTCGTGCGTGTCCGCAAGGTGTAAAAGATTTGGATGCTTTGAACGAAAAAATTATGAACGAAATTAACGCTTCGGGTGAAGCATATATTTCGCACACGAAATTAAACGGCAAATTTACTCTGCGTGTTTCGATTGGAAATATAAGAGTTGAGGAAAGGCATATTGAGAAATTGTGGGATTTGTTGAATGGGAAATTAAAAGAAATTTCACGCAAAGGCGCAAAGAACGCAAAGGAAGAATAAGGAAGAATGAAAAAATCAAATTTCACCTTCAATTCAGACAACCACTTAAAAATAATTAGAAATAATTAAATTCTTAACTTTGCGTTCTTTGCGCCTTTGCGTGAGAAAAATCTTATTAACTAATAATGGAAAAGTTTGTATAAATCCCAAACAATTATTTCCCAACCTTCTTTTTGGGTGATATAAAATCAGCTATGACTGAAAACGAAACCGCAAAAATTATTGTTGATTGCGCCTTCAAAATCCATACTTCTCTTGGTCCAGGTTTGCTCGAATCGGTTTATGTCGCGGCTTTGGCTTACGAACTGAGAGAACGCGGCTTGAAAGTTGTAACAGAACAACCAATTCCAGCAGTTTATGAAACCGTCAAACTCGAACTCGGTTTTCGCGCTGATTTGATTATTGAAAATAAAGTGATTATCGAAGTTAAATCAATCGAAGCACTCGCGCCGATTCACGGCAAGGTGCTTTTGACATATTTGCGGTTAGCCAACAAAAAACTCGGACTTTTGATAAATTTCAATGTCGAACTTATCAAATACGGAATTAAAAGAGTCGTAAATAATTTGTGAAGATATTTTCGCGCCGCCAGCGCGGAAACTGCTTATGGAATTTATCAAGGAATCAATAATCCACACCGCGCCCGAAAAGGTTTTTGCCTTTCACGAATTGCCTGATGCAATCGAACGTCTTATTCCGCCGTGGGAAAATGCAAAAATTATTCAGAAAGCGGATATTTCCAAAACGGGAGCGCAGGCGATTATCGAACAAAAGATTTTTGGCTTGATTTCGTCGCGCTGGGTCGCCGAACACACGAAATATGAACCGCCGAAGATGTTTGAAGATATTCAAATTTCAGGACCTTTTAAAAGCTGGCGGCATCGGCATATAATCTTACCGCACGCAGAAGGCGCGTTGTTAAGAGATGAAATCGAATATGAACCGCCGTTTTGGATTTTCGGACAAATCGCCGCGCCGTTTGCCGTCGTGCCAAAACTTGAGAAAATGTTTGCCTATCGCCACGAAGTTACGCGAAAATGGTGCGAAGAAGGAGAATAATTTATGCAAATCGAAACAATTTTGGTTGATAATTACTTTTTGCCGATTGTCTTAAATTTTCAAGACGTTTTAGAAAAACTAAACGACGACGAATTTGAAGAATTCTGCCGCCATAATCCCGATGTGGAAATTGAACTGACAAAAGAAGGAGAACTCATTATTATGCCGCCAACCGGAGGACAAACCGGAATTCGCAACTTTTCTTTAATCGGACTTTTTTTTAATTGGATTGAGAAAGATCAAAGCGGCGTTGGTTTTGATTCTTCAACGGTTTTTGTTTTGCCAAACAGTGCAAAGCGTTCGCCGGATTTGGCGTGGGCAAAAAATAATAAATGGGATGCTCTGAGCGATGAGGAAAAGGAAAAGTTTCCACCGTTTTGTCCCGATTTTGTTGTAGAATTGCGTTCGCCTTCGGATTCAATCAAAAACTTGCAGACGAAAATGGAAGAATACATCGAAAACGGCGCGTCTTTAGGTTGGTTGATTGACCCGTTGCAGCGAAAAATTTATGTCTATCGTCCGAATGCCGAGCCGGAAATTTTGGAAAACCCCGAAACCGTCAGCGGCGAACCGCTGCTTAAAGAATTCGTTTTGAAAATGAAAAAGATTTGGTAAAAATTATGCTGACACATATTGTTTGTTGGAAATACAAAGCTGAAACTACGCAAAAACAGCGCGCCGAACACATTGCAAAACTGAGAAACTTGCCGAATGTAATTCCTGATATTTTGAGTTTTAATGTTGGTTCTGACGTTTTACATCTTGAGCGCCCGTTCGATACGGGACTTGTTGCAACTTACGCAAACCGCGAAGCGTTGGATTTTTACACCAAACACGAAGTTCATCAGGAAGTTGCGAAAATGGGCAAAGAAATTGCCGAAAAAATCGTTTCGGTTGATTTTTTGAGCGAAGAGATAATTAGCAAATGAACTTTCCGCTTTTATGAAAATCTGGAAAAAAATTCTTTTAGTCCTGCTTGCTGTCATCGTTTTGGCACAAATTCCCTTCATTTATCGCCGCTATCAATTCGGCAAACTTTCAGACAAGATTTCATCGTTTAACGCGCACCGAACAGAATACACAAACTCAAATTATAATGATTACAAAGGCGTGATTCACGTTCACACCGCACTCGGCGGACACAGCACCGGCAATTTTGACGAATTGATTGACGGTGCGCGGAAAAACAATCTCGATTTTGTCGTGATGACCGAACACACGACCGACCTTTACGACACTTCGGCGCAGACTTTACAAGGTGTTCACGGCGGTGTTTTATTCGTCGGCGGACAGGAAGTTGAAACAGCAGCCGATAGATTTTTGTTATTGCCGGGAAGCCCGGAAGCTGCCCGAGCCAAGCAATTGCAAACGCCCGAATTTCTACAAAAAAGTCACGCGCTTAACAAACTCGCGCTCATCACTTATCCCGAACAATTCGAAACTTGGAACTCGGATTTTGACGGCATTGAGGTTTTCAGTCTGCACACTAACGCCAAAAAAATGAATCCAGTTTTTGCGATTTTAGACACCGTTTGGTCTTATTATAGTTATCCCGAACTCGTTTTAGCCAACTATTTCAAGCGTCCCGACGAAAATCTGCAAAAATTTGATGAAATAACAACAAACCGCAAATCAACTCTTTTCGCCGGGAGCGACGCTCATTCAAATATCGGTTTTCACCTGTTTGGCGACGATGCCGGAAGTAAAATTATAAATCTTAAGATTGACCGCTACGAAACGATTTTTCATCTTGTACGGACGCACATTTTGCTCGAAAAAGATAAACAACTAAATCAGGAAAACTTGCTCGACGCACTCAGAAACGGTCATACATTTATTGGTTCTGACGTTTTGAGCGATACGAAAGGATTTTCATTTTCGGCGGAAAACGGAGCGGAAAGTAAGATTCAAGGCGATGAAATTTCTGTCGCGCAAGGTGTGAATTTAAAATCATCCGCGCCGCAAAATGCGCGGTTCGTCATTTTCAAAAACAGCGAAAAAGTTTTCGAGGCAGACGAAACCGCCGAAATCAATTTTCAAACAAGGGAAAAGGGAACTTACCGCGTTGAAGTTTATCTCGACGCGCTCGGCAGTCCGTTCGATAAAACGCCGTGGATAATTTCCAATCCGATTTACGTTAAATAAATTTTATATTGTTCAGAGTTCAAACTTTAGCGTGCTGATTATTAATTAAGATAAGCTAAAGTTTGAACTCTGAACACCGTTTAAACCTATCAAAACTTAATTTACAAAACTACTTTTAGCTGAAGGTTTTCGTTAAAAAACGCGATGACATTTGCCCAAGCGTCCCGCGCCGCCGCTTCATCATAAACTTCCGGGCGCGTGTCGTTGAAAAATGCGTGATCGGCTTCGTATTTAATTGATTTAATCGGTAAAGTATTTTCTTCGGCTATCTTTTCCAGAGTGCCGACTTTTCCCGGATTTATCCATTCGTCTTTTGTTCCCGAAATAAATAAAACAGGTCCTTTCAAATTTTTCAAAGCATCTTCGTTGGGAATATCGCCGTAAAAAATCGCCGCTGCGCTTAAACCTTCTTCCAGATGACAAATGGCTTGGAAGGCAAAAGTTCCGCCCATACAAAAGGCGGTAATGCCGAAACGCTCGATTTCGTATTTTTCCCGCGCTGCGGCTATTGCATTCTTTATCGTGTCCAAACCGTCTTCAATCTCCAGATTATTCATCAACTGTGTGGCTTCTTTCTTGTCTTTCGTAACCGTTCCGCGAAAAAGGTCGGGCGCGATACAGATAAAACCTTCATCGGCGTAACGTCCGGTGATGTCTTTGATGTGGTCGTCTAAACCCCAGTATTCGTGGATTAAAACAACGCCTTTTGTTTCTTCGTTTATTTCGTCCGGCATCGCCGCGTAAGCAGTTGACGCGCCGCCTGCGGTATCAAATTCTAACGTTTCTGTTTTCATAATTTGCGTAAAATTCTCCTTAAGATATTTATTTTGAGTATAAACCAAATTGCGCCGGACGAGAAAATTTCAGCAGATTATTTTCTTTTTACTTCGATAATCGGCGAATTTTTCTTTTCACTCGTCGCCAAAATTGATTTGCCGTCAGCCGAATAACTGACGGCTTCGCCTTGTTCTCTTTCGCCTAATTGAACAACAGAAGGCTTTTCCTTCCAAATGTCGTCAAAACTTTTTGCGCTTTCGGGCAGAACAATTTCGTAAGCGGAAAAATAATCGCAGATAATTATGCGCTTGCCGTCAGGCGAAATGTCGCCGCCGGTTAAAAATCCGTTCGGCACGGCGGGAACGCTAAAATCACCGATTTTTTTGAGCGTGTTGGTTTTTTCCGAACTGTAATTTGCCGCAAGTTTATAAACGCTTGCCGCGCCGTCTAAGCGTTTTGTCAAAATGTAAATCTCACCTGATTGCGGATGAATAAGCAAAGTTTCGGCATCGTGTCGCGTGTCGGGATAATCAAATTTGACTGCTTCGGCGGTGTCGGTTTTAGACGGATTTTTCGTACTTGAATTTGCGTCCTTGTCGGCGACTTGCGGTTCGGCGACGCGATAAATTGTAAATTCGCTTTTCAATCTTTCGTTATTGCCGATGTCGCCGATATACAGAAAACACTTCCCGCTTTTTGTGTCTTGCAAAGCTGCGATGTCTTCCCAATCATTGTTTTTTGCGCCCGAAACTTTCCAAGTTCCAAGTTTTTTGCCTTGTTTGT
>JACCYR010000047.1 GCA_013696385.1 Acidobacteriota bacterium | reverse complement strand
GCAGAACGCTGGCGACGACAACCGCGATTCAGTATTTCGGAAATTCGAGTGATTATTTCAGCGATGCCAGAACGCCGGAAATTGCCGAAATTGATTATTCAAAAATGCCTTCGACAATTCTGCAGGCGAAACAAGCTCTGGCTCTGGCTAAATATGCGGGAGCGCAGCGCGACGCGGCGGAAGAACTGCGCGAGGCGGAAACACTGATGCAGAGTGCCGACACCGCTTGGAAAGCCGGACGCGCCGAAGAGGATGTTGATATAACGGCACGAAAAGCAATCAGCGCGGCGGTCAAAGCCGAAACGACAGCTGCCGTCCGCAAAGAAGCTCGCGAGCAGCGCAATGCAAGATCGCGTCAAGACGCCGATTTGCGCGAGCAGGAAGAAAAATTTCAGGATTCGCAAAATCAGATTGCCGAGTTAAAAGCGGAACTTGCCCGCGAAACCCGCAACCGCGAACTTGCCGAACGCGACGCGATAAATTTTGCAAACCAAGTCAAAGAGTTGCGCGAACAAATTAATCAGCTACAAACCGAAGCACAAAACGCAAAAGTAAAACTTGCCAATATCGAAGGGCAAACCCAAGCAATGCAGGAACAACGTGAAAGAGAACAGAAAACTGCCCGTTTGCAGGCTAATGTGCCAATTTTGATGGAATCGCTGAAAAGATTCGGCGCGGTTTCACAAACCGAACGCGGAATTGTTCTGACTTTGCCCGAAAACTATTGGGTAGGAACTCGCGTCAGCGATTTTGCGCCAAACGGCGAAACAAATCTTGGTTCGTTATCGGAAGTTTTGGCAAACAGCACCGATTACAAAGTTGTTATCGAATCACACACCGACAACAAAGTAACGCCGGAGGAACTGCAGACTTTGACGCAGGAACGCGCCAAGGCAATCGCCGATAAAATAATGCTGCTCGGCGTTACCGCAGACCACATCGAAGCCAAAGGTTACGGCGCGGCACTGCCGGTTGCGCCGAACACCACAAATGCGAACCGCGCAAAAAATCGCCGCGTGCAAATAATTTTATTACCGTTGATTTAATAACTTTTTGATTAAATCGGTCTTTTTAAAATTCCCAAGTTTCAGGTTACAATCAATTAAGACTTGAAACTTGGGAATTTTTTAGTATGAAACAAAAGTTTGACGCAATACTTCAACCCGAACAAGCCGTTTATCTTGATAATCTTTTACCGGAAAGCAAAAACATTTTGGCGGAAATGGAGCAATATGCCGCCGAGCATAATGTTCCGATTGCTGATCGGGAAGTTGCTTGGTTTTTAGAAATAACGGCGCGGGCGATGAACGCCAAAAAATGTTTGGAAATCGGTTTGGCAATCGGTTACGGCGCGGCGCATCTGGCAATCGGAATCGGCGACGAATCAGGAAAAGTTCTAACGATTGAACCGAGCGATGAAATGATAGAAAAAGCGCAAAATTATCTGGCGCGGCTTGATTTACTAGGCAAAATCGAGATTGTCAAAGGCACGGCGTTGGATGTTTTGCCGCATTTGCTTGAAACTTTCGATCTGGTTTATCTGGACGCGGTGAAGGAAGAATATGCAGATTATCTTAAACTTTGCTTGCCGTTGCTGCGCGTCGGCGGCGTGGTAATTGCCGACAATCTTCTCTGGGGCGGACAGGTTGCCGGTGAAATTCATTCTGAAAAAGATACCGCATCAACTTTGGCTTTGCGTGATTTTAACAAAAAATTTATCAATCATCCGCAATTGAAAGCGCAAATTTTATCTGTCGGCGACGGTTTGGGTTATGGTGTAAAAATTAAATAAACTAAGCTTTTGAGAAAAACAGACTTAGCTTGACTTATAAAGAGAGGTATTAACAATTAATATGGCTTCGGCAAGTATTTCTTTAAAACGGCGTTCTTTTGGCGAAACCAAGCGAAAAGGTGCGTGGTGGGTTTATCCTTTAGTGGTTTTTTTAGGATTATCCGCTTTCGTTGTTTATTCGACTTGGGCGGCATTCCAAGGCGAACATTATCGTTTCGGTCCATACCTTTCGCCATTTTATTCACCTGAACTGTTTGGTTCTTCAGAAAGTTTTTTTGGACCAAAAACCGCGTGGATTCCGAGTTGGCTGCCGTTTTCACCTGCATTGCTTATTCTTTGGGCTCCCGCCGGTTTTCGCCTGACTTGCTATTATTATCGCGGCGCGTATTATAAAGCATTTTGGGCTGACCCACCGGCTTGTGCCGTCGGTGAACCGCGCAAAGGTTACTGGGGCGAGCGGAGATTTCCGCTCATTCTGCAAAACGTCCATCGCTATTTTCTCTATCTCGCGCTTGTTTTTTTGATTTTTCTCGCCCACGATGTTTGGGAAGCGTTGTGGTTCACCAATCCGGCGACGGGCGAAACTTCTTTTGGAATCGGTGTCGGCACAATTGTTTTAGCCGCAAATGTTTTCTTTCTCGGTGGTTATACATTAGGCTGCCATTCGCTGCGCCATTTAGTCGGCGGCGGATGCGACCAACTTTCAAAATTTCCGATTCGGCAAAAGGCTTATAACTGCGTTGGTTGTTTAAATAATAAACATATGGTTTGGGCTTGGTGTAGTTTGTTCGTCGTCGGATTTTCCGATTTATACGTCCGGCTTTGTTCGATGGGAATTTGGGCGGATTGGAGAATCTTTTAATGGCGGAATTGAACACTTTCGAGCATGACGTATTGGTTATCGGAGCAGGCGGAGC
>JACCYR010000035.1 GCA_013696385.1 Acidobacteriota bacterium | reverse complement strand
GTTTGACGCTTTACGCTTTAATGCTGGGCGGCGTTGATACTGGTTGGACTTTTTACACGCCGTATAGCACGACATTTTCCAATAGTTACGTAATGCTTGTTGGGATGGGAATTTTTATCAACGGATTCTCATCAATTCTGACCGGACTGAATTTTATCGTAACGATCCACACGATGCGTGCGCCGGGAATGACTTGGTTTCGCTTGCCGCTTTTCGTCTGGGCGCATTACGCGACTTCTCTGGTAATGCTTTTAGGAACGCCGGTTATCGCCATCACCATTTTGCTGATGGCTTTAGAGCGTCTTGCTCACGTTGGTATCTTTGACCCAGCAATCGGCGGCGACCCGATTTTGTTCCAACATTTATTCTGGTTTTACTCGCATCCGGCGGTTTATATTATGGTTTTGCCGGGAATGGGCATTATCTCGGAATTGATTTCCAATTTTTCACGCAAGAAAATTTTCGGCTACGAATTTATCGCTTTTTCGAGCATTGCAATTGCCGTTTTCGGTTTTCTCGTTTGGGGACATCATTTATTTGTCAGCGGGCAATCAGTCTACGCGAGTTTGGTTTTCTCGTTTTTGAGTATGGTTGTTGCCATTCCTTCGGCGATTAAAGTATTTAACTGGACGGCGACACTTTACAAAGGCTCGATTTCCTATGATACACCGATGCTTTACGGCTTATTCTATATCGGACTGTTTTTAATCGGAGGTTTGACCGGAGTTTTTCTCGGCGCAATTGGCTTGGACGTTCATTTAACCGATACATATTTTATCGTTGCACACTTTCACTACGTGATGGTTGGCGCAAGCGTTCTGGCTTATCTCGGCGGTTTGCATTATTGGTGGTCGAAGATAACGGGCAAACTCTATTCGGAATTTTGGAGCAAAATCGCTGCGATAGTCGTTTTCGTCGGATTTAATCTGACATTTTTTCCGCAATTTATTTTAGGCTATTTGGGAATGCCGCGCCGCTATGCTTCCTACCCGGAAGAGTTTCAGGTTTTGAATATCTTCTCGACGGCAGGCGCGTCAGTTCTCGCCATCGGTTTAATAATGCCTTTAATCTATTTTACCTATTCAATCTTTTTCGGTGAAAAAGCACCGGCAAATCCGTGGCTCTTGCCCGGACTTGAATGGCGCACTTCCAGCCCGCCGCCGACCGAAAACTTTGAAGAAACACCGATTGTTACTTGGGAAGCCTACGATTTTAGCGAAGAAAGCGGCTTGGATTTGGAAGACGCGAGAAATAAATATAAGGTAACAGCTTAAGAATTTTGGATTTTAGATTTTGGATTTTCGATTGATTCATTGCAATCGCTCGACCGGCAACAGATGATTTCAAATCCAAAATCTAAAATCTAAAATCCAAAATAATAATGGCACACACACACGAACACGAACATTATCATCCGCCCGGTCTTCAGCATCAGTTTGAAGATATGGCGCAGCAAGCAGAATCCGATTCGATTGGAATGTGGATGTTTCTCGTCCAGGAAATTATGTTCTTTGGCGGACTGTTCACGGTTTATCTAGTTTTCCGTTCCAAATATCCGATGGCATTTGCCGCCGGAAGCAACCATTTAGACGTATTTTGGGGAACTGTTAATACTCTGGTTTTGATTGTCAGTAGTTTGACGATGGCTTTGGCGGTTCATTTCGCGCAGCTTGGCAAACGAAATTTACAAGTTATTCTCATTGCCGCAACAATGGTTTTGGGAACAGTATTTTTGGGCGTAAAAGCTATCGAATACACTAATAAATACTATGAAGGTATTGTTCCCGTTAAAGGATTAAATCTTAAAACGCCAAAGGGAAATGTTCATAATCCGGCAGCCACGGCAACCAAACACAGTCCGACTGACCCCGACTCTGAAAATAGACAATCTTTAGATTCTCCAAGTTCCATTGAAAAAAAAGAGGGCGAATATAATGAACACGAATATGTTAATCCGACTGCTGATTTTGTTTGGGAAGATACGTCATTAGCGGCTAAAGCTAGAGACGGAGGATATTTAACTAACGATGAAAAAATTGGATATTTCTCAAACGGCGAAATAGATGCCGCTAAATTCCGCGACAAAGTTCGTATCTTTTTCTGGATTTATTTTGCAATGACAGGCTTGCACGCCCTTCATATGATAATTGGTTTGGGCATTATGACGTGGCTATTGTGGAAAGCGTGGAAGGGAACTTTTGTTCCTGAATTTTATGCGCCGGTAGAGATGGCAGGTCTTTACTGGCACTTTGTAGATATTGTTTGGATTTTCCTGTTTCCGCTCCTGTATTTGCTCGGCAGACATTTTCTGCACGGAGGACATTAAATAATGACAGAAAATAAATATTCAGATAACCGAGAAGAACACGGACACGCAGAACATCATATTGTTCCGATTCCGCTTTACTTAATGGTTTTCGGCATCTTGATTGTCGGAACTATTGCGACATATTTGGTTGCTTTTATTGACCTCGATAGTGTTTTCGCGGGTGCCAATACTTTGGCTGCTCTGCTGATTGCATTTACGAAAATGACATTTGTCGCGCTGTTTTTTATGCACGTCAAATACAGTTCGCGCTTAATTTGGTTGACGGCACTTGCCGGATTTTTCTGGCTGGCGATTATGTTTGCCTTCACGATGCAGGATTATTTAACGCGCGGTTCGGGTGCTTTTACCAAATAATTCGGCAAAACAAAGAGCGACAGCAAAAGGCGTGTGATTGCGCCTTTGCCATATATGGCAGGAAACACTCCATCGCTGCTGGAAACGTACTGGCGACATCTTTTAATGTTAATAATTGTCGTCGGCTCTTTCACGCTGATATTGTCGCTACACCCGTTCGGACAGAACCCGGAATATCATAATTTCGCCGACCGGCGAGCGTTCTTCGGCATTCCAAATTTCCTCGATGTTGCGTCCAATCTGGCTTTTCTGATTGTGGGTATTATCGGGCTAAAAATTTGTTTTAAAAACTATTTGGGAAGTATGCGAAACGCCTGGATTATCCTGTTCGCGGGCATAACTTTGGTCAGCGTCGGTTCAGCCTATTATCACCTGAATCCAAATAATCAAACGCTCGTCTGGGACAGATTGCCGATGACAATCGGTTTTATGGGTTTGTTCGCCGCGCTTTTGGGCGAATATATCAGCGAGCAATTAGGCAGATATATTCTCATTCCCGCATTATTGCTGGGTTTTTCAAGCGTAATCTATTGGCATTTGTTTGACGACCTGCGCTTTTATATTTGGATTCAGTTGATTCCTCTGCTGACGATTCCGGTCATAATGATTTTATAC
>JACCYR010000454.1 GCA_013696385.1 Acidobacteriota bacterium | reverse complement strand
CCTTTTTCGATGCCTTTGCGCGTAACGTCGGCTATATCGCCGCGCAGTTCCTGCCCCGATTTTGGCGCAAACAGTAATGCTAAAGTTGCCCCGATTCCACCGCCAATCAGCAAATAAGTCAATTTTGTTATCGCGTTTGCTTCTTCTCTTTCATATTTGTATTTCATAATTTTCTCCTTTTTGCAAAAAAATCTGCAACAAAAACTCGTTAAATTTTCGATACATTGAATATATCAGAAAGCACGCGGTAAGAGCAACGAAAAAATTGTAAAGTTAATAAGGTAAAAGGTAAAAGTGAAAAGGCAAAAGTAGAAAATTGAGCAGTCAAATAAAATGCTATTGACTTTTGCCTTTTACCTTTTATCTTATCTTTGCTTTAACGATTCGCGGAATACCTTGCAAATCCGGCAAAACCTCAATCTTTTGCCAAATGTTTGACGAAAAAAAACTTTTAACTTTGTCTGCCTGATTAAATCCGATTTCGATTAGCAAAAAGCCGCGCGGTTTTAGGAATTTCGGCGCGTCGTTGATAATTTTTTTGATTATTGAAAGTCCGTCTTTGCCATCGGTTAAAGCCGTTATCGGTTCAAAGCAGCGCACTTCTGCCGGCAGAGTTTCTATCTCTGCGCTCGGAACATATGGTGGATTAGAAACGATTAAATCAAATTTTTCGCTTTTCAAGACTTCAAAAACATTTGAGATTTTTAACTGTAATCTTTTAAAAACTTTATGTTGCTGTGTATTTTTCAAGGCGATTTTGAGAGCGTTTTCGGAAATATCCAAACCAATCGCGCTGGCAGTTTTAACTTCGTGCAAAATCGCCGTTGAAATACAGCCCGAACCGATGCCGACCTCGCAAAATTTTCCGTTTTTCGGCAAAAGTTTAATCGCATTTTCGACAATCAATTCAGTTTCGGGACGCGGAATCAAAACGTCTTTTGTTATCGTAAAATCAAGCCCGTAAAATTCCTGTTTTCCGGTAATGTATTGAAAAGGTTCGCGTTTGGCGCGGCGTTGCAGAAATTCTTGAAAGCGTTTTTCTTCTTCAGTAGATAATTTATGTTCAGAACGAGCGATAAGATATGTTTTGTCTTTTTGCAATGCAAAAGCTAAAAGAGAGTTAGCTTCGCGGCGCGGCTCTTGGATGCCGCTTGCCTGCAAAACCTCGGCTGCCTGTTTGAGTGTCTCGGTGATATTCGGCAAATTAAAATCCTTTTATGGTTTGTCGGCTTTCGTTGCGATAAACGCGGGCATATATTTATTGAACATATTCGATTCATCGTGCCAGTAATCTTCATAAAATCCGGTAATGACAAAACCTTGCGCGATTTGACCGCCGATTTGTTCTTCGAGCGTGTGACTGAATTCGAGCGGACGACCGCTCTCAAAAATCTCGGCGCGTTCTTTCTCGCCCGTCGAATCCAAATCCGAATATGGCAGTGAATATCTGACGCGCAAAACGCCTTCCTCTTCTTCGAAAATATACGTTTCCGGTTTGGTAAAGCCGACCAAAAGCGAGCCGCCGCTACGCAAAACGCGGAAACATTCGCGCCAAATCGGTTCAAGTTTTGGCATAAAACAATTTGAGCAAGGATGAAAAATCAAATCGAAACTGCTCTCGGCAAAACGCGACAAATCCGCCGCGTCGCCTTTTTCAAGTTTGATTTCAAGATTATCTCTTTCAGCAACAAATTTATCCTGCGCGAGTTGTTTCGCCGAATTGTCAAACGAAGTAACATTTGCGCCCGCCGCCGCCAAAATCGGTGCTTGCTGTCCGCCGCCCGAAGCCAGACACAAAACATCTTTGCCTCGAACATCGCCAAACCACCTGCGTGGAACACTTTTTATCGGCGTTAGCACAATACTCCAATTTCCGTGCCGCGCCGCATCAATAATCTCCGAACTGACCGGAATGCTCCACTCAATTCCTTTTTCTACTTGGTTATCCCAAGCCGTGCTGTTATATTCCTGAATATTCATAAGAAGGGGAATTACATAATTGATAAGCACTCCAACAAAATTACATTACAACTAAAAATTGAAGCTAAGTTTTGAGTTCCAACTTTAGTTGGCGAACAAGCCAGCAAAGAGCCAACTAAAGTTGGAACTCAAAACGCTTGAACTTATTTTTGTTGCAGTGCTTAAGATAAACATAGATTTTATCTGTATTCACTTGTGGTCAATTCTGCCATTTTACTTTTGCCTTTAATTATCTCGCGCCGTCGCCGCGCAAAACCGCCGGAAGCGTCAGCAGAATTATCTTTAAATCAAGCCACAGCGACCAATTTTCGATATAAAACAAATCAATCTGCACCATTTCTTCAAACGTCAGACGGTTTCTGCCCGAAACCTGCCAAAGTCCCGTAATTCC
>JACCYR010000404.1 GCA_013696385.1 Acidobacteriota bacterium | reverse complement strand
GCGTGAGGCAGGGCAAAACTGCCGTCAATTTTTATAGCATCTTCGAACATTTTGCTCGCTTTATAATATGTGCCGTCGCGTAATGCTTCTGTTCCACTGGTAAACAATTTAAGTGCTTCAGTCTTTGGCGGAGCAGTTGAGAGTTGAGAGCTTAAGAAATAGACAAACAATGCAAAAACGGTTAAAGCAAGAATTAACACAAGAAACTTGGGAGATTTATGGGCAAATCTGGAAAATAGGCTCAATTTCGTATTCGGCGAAGTTTCCACATCGCGCCGAAAAAACTTGGTTGATTTTTGCTCGCCGCTGTTTAACTTATTCCTTATTTTTTGCAGCTCAGTAATTAACTCATCTGCTGTTTGATAGCGTTCTTCGCGTTCTTTGCAAAGAGTTTTTTTGACGATTCGCTGAAGTTCGTCGGGCGTTTCCGGAGCATAATATGACAAAGGCAAAGGATTACTTTTCAATATTGTCGCCAGCACATCAGTTCTAGTTTCGCCCGTAAAAGGCACGTTGTTGGAAATTAATTCATACAATACAATGCCCAAGCTCCAAATGTCGGTGCGAGCGTCAACTTCCAAACCGCGTGCCTGTTCCGGCGACATATAATTGACCGTTCCTATCACCGTGCCGGGCGATGTGCGCCGCATCTCGACGGTTGAAACATCTGTATTTACAATTGCCTGCTCCCGCTCCGTCTTTTTCTCTATCAGTTTAACCAAACCAAAATCAACCACCTTAACCAGGCTGTCTTTCCGAAGCATAATGTTTTCCGGTTTGATGTCACGATGCACAATGCCCGCCGCGTGTGCCGCCGAAAGTGCCGAAGCAACCTGAATACCGATGTCTAAGACTTTGCACAGATCCGACAAAGGACGTTCTATGTGATGGCGCAAAGTTTCACCCTCAATAAACTCGGTGGCGATAAAATGATGCCCATTCTCAGAGCCAATTTCATAGATAGTCAGAATGTTTGGATGATTAAGAGAAGAGGCGGCATGAGCTTCGCGCTTAAAACGATTTAGCCGATCTTCATCAGAAGTGAAATCAGCGGGCAGAAATTTGAGCGCGACCTTACGACCCAAAGTTATGTCCTGCGCCAGATAAACCTCGCCCATTCCACCTGCGCCGAGCAGCGAGCAGATTTTGTAGTGACCGAGAATTGTATCTTGAGGCAATGGCATAGTTGTAATTGACACGCTTTCCTAATCCTGATAGTTAAACTTTATTACAATGCAGAAAAAAGTCAAGAATTTTGATTGTTTGACCGCTTGCCGTTTTTAAAACAAAATAGCAGTCAGCGCGTTTATTTTTCTATATTTCTTCGCCGATTATTTTCTTTTCACGCCATTTGTGGCAACTTATTAAAGATATGCAAAAAGTTCTCTCTGCGACAGAAATGCGCGAAGTTGACCGCCAGACGACGGAAAAATATGGCATTCCGTCAATTCTTTTGATGGAAAATGCCGCGCACGCCGCCGCTCGTGTGATTACGGAAAAACTTGGCGGCTCGGTTGCAGGGAAATCATTTTTGATTCTCTGCGGCAAAGGCAATAACGGCGGCGACGGCGCGGCTTTGGCGCGAATTTTGTGGACGCTCGGCGCAAATGTTTCAATTGCTTTAACCGCAATTGTCGAAGACACAAAGGGTGATGCAAAAACTAATTTTGAAGCCTTTATAAAACTTCATTCAGGATTACGTTTTTCCGAACCACAACTTTACTTGTATGAAGTTGGTGCTTTTAGAGTTTTTTTTGACAATTACCATAATTTAGTTTCCCACGATGCAATCATTGATGCGCTTTTTGGAACGGGTTTAACAAAACCGTTAAAAGATTCAGTCGCAATCTTGGCAAAAATGATAGCCAGTCTTAAAGAGCCAAACAAAAAGCCTTTGCGTATATCACTTGATTTGCCTTCCGGCTTAAATGCCGATTCAGCCGAACCAATTGGCGAAAATTTTCAGGCAGATTTAACTATAACTTTCACCGCTCCGAAGCCCGCAAATGTTCTGCCTCCAGCGTCAAATTTTAACGGCGAACTGGTTGTGGCGAATATCGGTTCGCCGCAGGAATTGATTAATAATTCGCCGTCGAAATTGTTTTTAGCTGAAAGAGAAGACGCGCAGAGTTGGCTTGAGAAAACAAAATTCACCGCCGATTCTTATAAAAATAAACGCGGACACGCGCTTTTGATTGTCGGCTCGCCTGGATACGTGGGCGCGGCGGTTTTAGCGGGAAATGCGGCGATGGTTTCGGGCGTTGGCTTGACGACAATTGCAACATCAGAATCGGCGCGAGATGCGATTGCCGCGAAGGTTTTGGAAGAAGTTATTACGCGCGGTTTGCCCGAAACGAAAAACGGCGCGGTTTCGGTGAAAGCGTTTGAAGATGTCGAAAAATTAATGGAAAAAGTTGATGTCGTCGGCATCGGCTGCGGTTTGACCTCAAAGGAAAAAACGACGAAAGATTTTGCCCGCAAAGTTGTTGAAAAGAGAAAAATGCCGGTCGTGATTGATGCCGACGGATTAAACGCTTTGTCGCCATTTGATTTAAAAGGAAACGACAAATTGCCTTTGATTTTAACGCCGCACGAAGGCGAATTTCTGCGCTTGCTCGGAACCAATGATAAAGAAGCAATTAAAGACCGCGTGAAAGCCGTGCGCGATTTTGCCGAAACGCATCAAGTAATTTTAGTTTTAAAAGGCGAAAGAGTTTTAATCGGTGCGCCCGACGGTCGCGTCGTGATTAATCCGACGGGAAATTCAGGTTTGGGCAAAGCGGGCAACGGCGATACTTTGACGGGAATTATCACGGGCTTTGTCGCGCAAGCCGTGCAGTTGAAAGTTGATATTTTTGAAACAGTCGTCGCGGCAGTTTATATTTCAAGTCTGGCGGGTGACATCGCGGCGAAGAAATTCGGCAGACGCTCGATGCTCGCAAGCGATGTGCGCAAATGTTTGGGCGAGGCTTTTGCTTCGCTTAAAGGATGAATAATGAAGGATGAATTAAATCCAAAGACCGAAGACCAAAAACCAAAGCCCGAAAATTATATCTGCTACTCGCCGGAAGAAACTTTCGATTTGGGCGAAAAACTTGGCAAAAGTTTGCAAGGCGGTGAAATAATTTTGCTTTCGGGCAAACTTGGCGCGGGAAAAACGCTTTTTACGAAAGGCGTTTTGTTTGCGCTTGATTATGATGCAGACGAAGTAACGAGTCCGAGTTTTACGCTGGTGAATTTATACAAAGCCAAATTCGACGTTTATCACATTGATTTTTGGCGACTTGATAAAAATTCAGACATCGGATTTGCCGTCGGATTGGACGAAATTTTAGAAGACGAAACGGCGGTTGTAATTGTTGAATGGGCGGAAAGACTTGGGCAAAAAACTTTTCCCAACAAAACAATCCGCGTGGAAATAAAAGGCGACGGCGATGACGCGCGAAAAATAAAAATTGCTCAATAAAAAGCCGCCGCCGCAAATTTCTTTAGTAATACTTATACGGAACAGTTACGCCGTATTTTCCGGCAACTGACAAAACCTTTCCCCAAGTAACAGTTATTTCCTCGTCCTGGCGGGCAAAAGTGCGGGAAAATTCCTCACTGTTAAATTTCTGCATTTTGCAGTGAGATTTAGGTTTGCTAAGAAAATTCGCGTGTTCGCGCCAAGCCAGCAGATGATTTTGCCATGCTAATTGAAAATCAGTCGGCAAATTGGTGTCGTCTATGCTTACCGATTCGTCAACGTATTCGGACATAACTTCCGCATATTCAAAAGAAAGATAAACCGGTTCAGGCGATAAATTCGCTTCCATAAGGCTGTAAATTTTTCTATCTCGTTCAAGTCCGTTGCGTATATCCTGCTGCAGTAAAGACGAAACATTTTGCTGAACGCGGTTGTTGCCCGCATCTGCAAAAGGAAAATAATCTACCTTTGGAAACCCGACCAATGCAACCGAAAAAATAAAAGTTAGGGAAAATGCGCCAATTGTTGTGATAAATTTCATCATAATAAATACATTATGACTTATCGCATCAAAAAAATAAACAATAAATTTCAAATTTTTTTGACAAAATTATACTGATTGCGCGAATTTTGATAAAGTTAGACAGATGAATCCACAGGACTTAATCCAAAAAAAACGCGATAGCGGAAGGTTTTTGCCTGCTGAAATTGTTGCTTTTATCAATGGCGTAACAGATAAAACTTGGGCGGATTATCAAATTTCCGCGCTTATGATGGCGATGTTTATTAATGGTTTGCACCAATCGGAGCAGAATGCTTTGACCGAAGCGATGCTCAATTCGGGTGAAGTTCTGGATTTTTCCGAACTGGATGCTTCCGTTGCCGATAAACATTCGACAGGCGGAGTTGGCGATAAAACCTCTCTGCTGATTGCGCCGATAGCGGCGGCGTGCGGCGTTTTTGTTCCGATGATTTCCGGGCGCGGGCTTGGACACACGGGCGGAACGCTCGATAAACTCGAATCAATTCCAAATTACAACGTCAATCTTTCCACCACAGAATTTAAGAAAATCATCAAAAAATGCGGTTTTGCAATGATGGGGCAAACTGCGGAAATTGCGCCCGCCGACCACAAACTATATGCTTTGCGCGATGCGACGGCGACGGTTGAATCAATTCCTTTAATTGTCGCTTCGATTATGTCGAAAAAATTGGCGGAAGGCTTGGATGCGCTGGTTTTGGACGTAAAAACCGGAAGTGGCGCGTTTATGCAAAGCGAACGCGAGGCGCGAAAACTTGCCAAAGCGTTAGTCAAAACAGGAAATGCTTTTAATGTAAAAACCGAAGCCGTAATTTCTGATATGAATCAGCCGCTCGGAAAATATGTCGGCAACGCGCTGGAAGTTTTTGAGTGTCTAACCATTTTGCAAAACGAAACCGACAAACAAACCAAGCAAACGCTTGATTTATCAATTGAACTGGCGGCGCGGATTTTGGTTTTAACCAAAACTGCAAGTTCATCTCAAAAGGCGAAACAAAAAATAAAAGATGTTTTAGCAAGCGGCGAAGCATTGGAAAAATTTAAGGAAAACATTTTACTGCAAGGCGGAAATCCGAAAATCTGCGACATGCCCGAACTGCTTTTGGATAAAAACCTGCTCGAAGTAAAAATCAAATCGCCCGAAAGCGGGTTTATTCTGGAGATTGACGCAAGCGAAATCGGCAAAGCGGTTTCATTAATCGGCGGCGGACGGATACAGGTTGACGACAAAATTGATTATGCTGTCGGTTATTCGTGCGACAAAAAGCTGGGCGATAAAATTAAAGAACACGAATCGCTCGGCACGCTCTTTTGCCGCAGCGAAACGCAAGCCGCAAAGGTGCTGGCAAAATTGCAAATGGCGTATAAAATTAGTTTGGAAAAACCCGTGAGAAAATACGAGTTAGTTAAGGAAATTATTTCTTAAAAATATTTATGAACATTCAATTTATTCTTAAAATCGCGCTTATTTCAGCATTTTTATTTTTAATTTCTTCGTGCGGAACTTCAACCGAAGCGACCACCGATAAGGGCAAAATAAAGGTTGGAATCGTCTTTGACATCGGCGGCAAAAACGACCGCTCGTTTAACGCGGCGGCATGGGAAGGAGTTATGCGTGCCGAGCGCGATTTAGATATTGTTCTGCGCGATGTCGAGCCGGGCAACCCGACTTCGATTGAACCGGCGATGCGGGCGTTTGCCGAGCGCAATTTTGATTTGATAATCGGTGTCGGTTTCGCGCAAGGTCCGATTATGGAGCGCGTCGCAAAGGATTATCCGAATATCAAATTTGCCATTGTTGACGGCGTGATTCTGGACAAAGAAGGAAATCCGCTGCCGAATGTCGCTTCCCTTGTTTTCCGCGAACACGAAGGTTCTTATTTAGTCGGAATGATTGCCGCGCAAAAATCGAAAACCGGCGTGTTAGGGTTTGTCGGCGGAATGGATATTCCGCTTATACACCGTTTTGAAACCGGCTACGAAGAAGGCGCGCGCTCGGTCAATCCAAAGATTCGCGTAATTGATAATTATGTCGGCGTAACCGATTCGGCGTGGAACAATCCGGGCAAAGGCAAGGAATTAGCCTTAAATCAGATTGACCAAGGCGCGGACGTGATTTTTACCGCCGCCGGAAATTCCGGTTTAGGAGCGTTTGACGCGGTTGAGCAATTCGGACGAAATGCAAGCGGTGAAGCCAACAAATTTGTCATCGGTGTTGACTCAAACCAAAACGGACAAAAGCCCGGGTTTGTTTTAACTTCGATGGTTAAACGAGTTGATAATGCGGTTTATGACGTGGTCAAAGAAGTTAAAGAAGACAAATTCAAGGGCGGTTTTCATACTTTCGGACTCGACAAAGACGGCGTGGCGTATGCAATGGACGAAAATAATAAAAGTTTGATTTCGCCCGAAGTTTTGCAAAAGGTCGAAGAAGCAAAAGGCAAAATTGTCGCGGGCGAAATCAAAGTTACGGACGCAATGGCGAAATAATAAGGAGTTATTTTATGTTTATTAAACGTATTGTTCCAATCGGTATTATTTTTCTGGCAAGCATAATCGGGTTTTGGAAATACCAAAATCCTTGTATCGAATCTGTAGATTATACATATCAAAACGGCTGGCAAGGAGAAAACCCGTTTAGTATAAAGGT
>JACCYR010000380.1 GCA_013696385.1 Acidobacteriota bacterium | reverse complement strand
GGATGATTTGTGAACGGATGAAAGTAACACCACATTTCGCATATAGCGGCGCGGCACGGGCAGGCGATATGCCGAGAATGCACGGAAATATATCGCGGTTAAAAAGTCTGGGTTATCATCCGCGGCTGGATTTTGCCAAAGGTTTGGATGAAACTGTGGCTTGGTTTCGTGAAGAAATGGCGAAGGTTGCAGCTGAAGCAGCCTAAAAATTTGCTTTGTGTAAGGTAAGCTGGAAATTGAATAAAAACGAAAAAGATGAACAAAATGCCCAAACGCGCACTCATTACGGGAATTACCGGACAAGACGGTTCTTATTTAGCTGAACTTCTTTTGAGCAAAGGATACGAAGTTCACGGTCTGCGCCGTCGTTCAAGCAGTTTTACAACGCAGCGCATTGACCATTTGCTTAACGATTTTCGCCACGACAACGATGCGCGATTGTTTTTAGAATACGGAGATTTGGCGGACGCGACCAGCCTCGTCAAACTTCTTTACCGTTTGCAGCCCGATGAAATTTACAATCTCGGCGCACAAAGCCATGTTCACATCAGTTTTGAGATTCCCGAATACACGGCGGACGTAACCGCCGTCGGATGCGCCCGGATTCTCGAAGCCGTGCGCGAAACCGGAATTAAGACACGCTTCTATCAGGCTTCGAGCAGCGAAATGTTCGGCAGCACGCCGCCGCCGCAAAATGAAAATTCCCGTTTCCACCCGCGCAGTCCTTACGCTTGTGCCAAAGTCTTTGCCTACAATTTAACGGTCAACTACCGCGAAAGTTACGACATGTTTGCCTGCAACGGCATTCTTTTCAACCACGAATCACCGCGTCGCGGCGAAAACTTTGTTACGCGAAAAATCACGCGGGCAATTGCGCAAATAAAACGCGGACTGCAGGACAAACTTTATCTCGGCAATTTGGCGGCGCGGCGCGATTGGGGCTACGCGCCGGAGTATGTCGAAGCGATGTGGCAGATGCTGCAACAGGACGCGCCGGACGATTACGTCATCGCCACCGGTCAATCACACAGCGTTCAGGAATTTCTCAGTGCGGCGTTCGAATCTGCCGGTTTGGAGTGGCAAAAATACGTCGAGATTGACCCGCAATACTATCGCCCGGCTGAGGTTAATGATTTAATTGGTGACGCTTCAAAAGCTAACAAGATACTAGGATGGCAGCCCGCCACACTTTTTCCTGAGCTTGTTCATATTTTGGTTGACGGCGACATCAAACTTCTCGATTCCCAACTTGCGCGTGGCGAAGAATTCGCCGCACGAAACTTTTGATAAGTTCTCCCCGAATGCTTTTCGCTTTTCTAATCAGCTTTAGGGCGATGTCCGACAACATAAAAAGCGGCAAAAGGATAAACCAAACGACCGCCGCGCGACTGAACCGCACGACACTTTTCCAAAAACTTTTGGTATAACGATTTAACTTCGTCGGGCGTGGCTGTAGAAAGACGTTTGCGGGCGATGCTGGAAAATGTGCGTTGTATCTCCCAAAACTCTTCGGGAGTTTCTATTACAGCCTGATGTCCGTGCCAATAAGTTTTCAAAATATCAAATCCCGCTTGCTGAACCAGCGAGCGAATGCTCTGCGTGCGGTTGTGAGAATGACTTGCCAGATGAGATTCTTCCGGCTCTTCCGTTTCCGGGATGTGTTGTTGAACAAGTGAATCCAAAAAATGCGGGGCGACCAGCCGTTTCCCTTGTAAATCTCGGATAAGGTCGGGGAAACGCTTGAGCAGATGAATCCATCCGGTCGAAGAAAAAATTGGAATTCCACTGCCGATGGCTAAAACCAGTCTTCCTCCCGGACGCGTTACCCGATAAATTTCTTTGAGTGCGATGAGCGGATTCGGAAAGTGCAGAAGCGCGAATAGCGAAAGCGCAACATCAAACTTTTGATCTTCAAAATTCAAGGCTTCGGCATCCATTTGGCTGAACTTCACTTTTTGGTCGAGTTCCATTCGTCTTGCTTTCTCCTCCGCTTTTGCCAACATTCCTTCGGAAAGGTCTATTCCATAAACCATTCCGTTTAAGTCAATCATTCGTGCCGCTTGGAGGGCAACTACGCCGGTTCCCGTTCCGATGTCGAGGACATTTTCGGTCGGAGCGATTTCAGCCATCGAAACCATCCGCAAAGCTAACGGTTGCGAAAGCTGTTCGGTGAAATAATCGAATTGCTCGGTAACCGAGTCATAGCTTGTCGCGTCCCGGGTTTTAAATATTTGAGAATCAAAGTTTTTCACAATTTAGTTCACGCCCGACAAAAATTGATAAATGAATAATCTTGATGCCGGGCATCGAGAAAGTCTTTAGATTATAATGAAAATGACAAATATCGAATCGCTTCATACAGTTTCCAGAGAACTAAAACTTTGTCGCCGACGGGTGAAATCATCTTGCTTCGATTGCTCGGCGGCTAGTATCCCTTCAAAACTATCACCCGATTATAAATCCAAGCGATTAAAAACCCAATT
>JACCYR010000310.1 GCA_013696385.1 Acidobacteriota bacterium | reverse complement strand
ACTTTTCAGAGGTCGTTCGGTTGATTCAAATCTGCTGAATATTCCGATGAGTTATTTGATTGAACAGGGCGGCGCGTCAAATCTGATTTTCGATAAACAGGGCGCGGGACGACTTTATTATCGAATCGGAATGAAATACGCGCCGAAGGATTTGAATTTGAAACCGGCTGATTACGGTTTTACAGTTCTGCGAAAATACGAAGCCGTTGACAACGCCGACGACGTAAAGCAAAACACGGACGGAAGCTGGATTATCAAATCAGGCTCGCGTGTTCGCGTCCGGTTAACGATGGTTGCCCAAGCCAGACGTTATCACGTCGCACTGGTTGACCTGCTGCCCGCCGGTCTTGAAATTTTGAATCCAGAACTCGCCGTAACCGAAGCGATTTCAAATGACAACGGCGGAAATACATCGGTTATCGAATATGGTTCAAACAGTTACGGACGCGGTTTCTACAATTGGCGTTGGACTTGGTTTGAGCATCAAAATTTCCGCGATGAACGCGCCGAAGCATTTTCATCTCTGTTGTGGGAAGGCGTTTATAACTATACTTACGTTGCAAGAGCGACAACGCCCGGACAATTCGTCGTGCCGCCCGCGAAAGCCGAAGAAATGTATCACCCTGAAACTTTCGGATGCACTGGAACTGATTTTGTAAAGGTTGAATAAACCGAAGAATACAGCATATATGAAACTACCGAATCACGAAAGGCGCATGCCTCGCGTGAAAAAATAGTTGATTATTTGCTGTCTTCGTTTCACAGGGACGGACTAAGCAAAGCCGCATTTTTCATATAATTTCCTGTAATTAAAAAGTTTGTCTGACTATTATTTGTGCTTAAAATCAATCACCAGCCGCGACGGATTGGTTAATTCCTCAACGCGGAAAGGTTTTTTCGCTTTTACGCCAATCAGTAAATCTTTGATTCCTTCAAACCAGACTCCTTCGTCAATTTCCTGAAGGGTCTGAAATTTTAAATTTCCTTTAGGATAATCTTTAAGCTCGCATGGCAATTCATCTAATTGTCCCATTCCGTAGATGTTGACAACCATAAAAACTTTTCCCGCAATTTTTATAATGTGGTCGCCGCCATCCGTTGAATAGATATTTGACGGAAGATATTGAATAACGTAATTGGGCTTACCGCCGTTAAATTCAAAAACAACACGGTCATAGCCTTTGTTTTTGGCAATACGAATCTTGCATAAACTTTCCGAAGCTGTTTCGTCTTCGTAAATGCGTTGAATATTCTTTGTTGTCCAGGTGTTTAATTTTCCGGCATTTTCGTATTGAGCCGGGGCAATATTTACGAAAACGCTTAATACTGCAATGCTAATTGAAAAAATCTTCAAAAATTTATTCATTTATAAAATGCTCACCTTAAAAATCAATCGCTTTCAACTTACGGATTTTTTCGCCGCTAATTACATAAAGATTATTTTGCTTGTCGAGAGTCAATGTTTGGATAAATTCGAATTTGTCGAAATTAATAGTTTTAATCTCGTTGCCCGTGTTTGAAAAAACAACAATTTTAGCGTCACCTATTACCCTGCTGTTCAAAAGGTAAATACGACTCTGGTTATCAATTAAAATCGCTGCGGGTACAAGACCGGCTGCAAATTTGTTGACGAATTTACCGTTTGCCGTAAAATGAAAAGTCATCAAATCTTCTTCGTTGGTTTGAAATCCACCATAAACATCGCCGAGCGCATAGACCGAATAAATATCGCCTTTGCCATCAACCGCAATTCTGACGGCTTGTGTCGGAATTTGTGTTTCAGCGGCATTGCTGTGAATTCCGACGAAACGGCGAATAACTCTTTTGCCTTTATCGGTTTGAACAATTTCCTCGCTCCCTTTAGTCTCGCTGGCAAACATCATTCCACCGTCGTCGCGCAGAACAAAATCGTCAATGTAATGTTTCCGGCTTTCGGCAATGACATATTTTTGCTCGCCTGTATCGCGGGCATAAACCACAATTTCACCGCCGATTAAAACATAAATATTGCCGTCCGTATCTGCGGCAAGTTTGTCAATCGTTTCATTTTTATTGCCCTTTACATTCCAAAGATTGAGGAATTTACCGTTTGCGTCAAAACGCTGAACGCGCAAAGTTTCGTCCGAAACATAAATGTTTCCGTCATTGTCAATGGCAATCTCACTCGGTCTGTCAAACAATCCCGCGCTCGTTCCTTTGTCGCCGAATTCGAGCAATACTTCATAATCTTTTTTTGGCGTTGGAGTCGCAGTCGGAGTTTTGTATGGTGTCGGCTTGAGCGAAGTCCTTTCGGGAGTGGATTTAGAATTTGAAATAACCATTAAAAATATAACAAAGCCAATTCCGAAAACCCCAATTATCGCTGTAATTATTGGCGCGATGGAATTATTGGTTGTTTGTTTTTCGTCAAAAGGAATATATTGGTCAATCGGATAACCAAACTCATTAATCAGTTTAGGTTTGTTTTCTGCGTTTTGCGATGGCACATTTTCACGCGGAATCAAGACTTTCGCGCCGCAATAATCGCATTGGACAATCATTTGCAGTTCGGAAACTTTGCTAATCAAACCTCCGCATTGCGGACAGGTTACAGCTTTCATAAATTAGTATTCGTTATTGCCTTTACCAAAACAAAATAAAGACGAATGCGCCAAAGCATTTTTGCTGCTTCTTTGGGAAAGTATTTATAAATATACACTTATGTAACACACTCAACAACATTCTGACAAATTCGTCATTTAATCCCGCGAAAGCCGAAGAAATGTCCCAGAAAGGCTCCATACTGTCCTTTGAGCATTTCCCAACCGTCGCTCAAACATTGAATTGGTTTGACTGCGCCGCGATTAAAATTAAATTGTTCCTGCATAATTTTTTCCTTTCCTGCTAAATGATTTTGCCGTTGTGTGTTGGTCAAAATAAACTTATTGCTGATTGATTCATCTATTTTTTATTGAAAATACAATAATCCCTCTTTTCGTCGAATACCTCTAAGCAATCGGTTTCGGTTATATCCATTCCGGCTTTCTGACATTGTGCTTCTCTCCAATCCCTCTCGTTTATATCCCAAATAGGCGGAACGCCTTCGCAAAAATTATTTATCGGGCGGCTGGCTTTTAAGCATTCTTCGACAAACGCGCCATTGACCAGCGACTTTTTCAACTCGAAAGCCGTCACAGTTCTCACTCTCGATAATCCTTCTTCGATACAGCCGTTATTATCGGTTTTTGGTCCGAATTCACGTCCTTTGACTTGAGCGTCCTTACGGCTATTTTCAAATTCCCTGTCATTGGATATCCAAATCGTGAATGCTCCTACAACAAGAAGTATAATAAGTATAATAAAGACGAAAATGCCTCCAACTGAAAGAATGATTTTAGTTGATGTTTTCATAATTTTTATACTTTGTTCTCTGAAAAATTAAAATAATATTTAGTCGGTCAACCCACTTTAATTTCCATTTGCCAGTAAAAATAAAAATGTTTGCTCTAATCTTCTGAAATTAAACTAAACATCCGCTAAAAGCTTTGAGCCGTAATCTTGTCGTCAATATAAACCTCGCGCCAATTTATTTGAACCGACGAATTTGGGACGAGATTTTTGATGTATGGCTTGCACAACATTGCGGTTGCCGAAATAAACAAAGGAATTACGGGCTGTTGTTCGAGCAAGTAAGTTTCAGCCTCGCTCAGCAACTTGTAGCGTTTTGCTTCGTCGGTTTCGAGATTCGATTTTTCAA
>JACCYR010000305.1 GCA_013696385.1 Acidobacteriota bacterium | reverse complement strand
GTTTAGACCTGACCGAATATGCAGACGCAATTGCAAACCAAACAAAATACTCGGACATATCCGCACAATCTTTTGCCTTCATTACGCGCAATCGAGTTTGTCTGCCCATTGTGTCGCGGGCAATTGGACGCGGTTGCCGACAGTTATCAATGTCCGGCTTGCCAAAAAAAATACCCGCTGCACGACGGCATACCGGATTTTCGGGTTTTCCCCTGTCCTTTTTTGAATTACGAGGAAGACCGCGTGCGAACCGAAATTGTTCTTGCCGCGCTGGAAAAGCTCAAACTGGAAAAATTGCTTGAACATTACTGGAGCTTCAGCGACATTACACCGGAGGATTTACGAGCGAAATTTATCCGCAGCGTAAGGCTCGGCGAGGAAAAAGCCCGGCGCACTTTAGAGATGTTTGAAAACGGGATGTTTAAAAAGCCCGTCCGCGCCAAAAAGGTTCTCGAAATCGGAGCCGGAACAGGTAATTTCCTCGCGCCTGCCGCCGAGCGTTTTGAACAAGTCGTCGGCATTGACATTGCAATGCGCTGGCTGCACGTCAGCCGCCGCCGCTTTATGGAAATGGGAATTCCTGTTCCGCCGCTGGTTTGCTGTTGCGCCGAAAATCTTCCTTTTGCCAACGATTCTTTCGATTTGGTAGTCGCTAATTCGACGATTGAGTTTGTGCGCGATCAACGACAAGTTTTCGCCGAATGTTCGCGGATGCTCGGTGAAGACGGCGCGATGTATATCAATTCGGTCAACCGTTTTTCGCTCGCACGAGACCCTTACGCATATTTGTGGGGAATCGGTTTTCTGCCGCGTTCCTTGCAGGCGCGTTATGTGTTTTGGCGGCGCGGCGCAAGTTACGAAAATGTCAAAACGCTTTCTTATCGAGAACTGAATCAAATCGCCGGAGATTATTTTTTGACAAAAGAATTTGCGTTGCCGGATGTCGCGCCATCGGTCTTAAAAGAGTTTTCACCGACGACGCGCTGGCAGATAAACGCCTATCGCTTTCTCAAAAAACTTCCGCCGTTCTCGCTTATTTTTAAGTGGATTGGTCCAGGTTGGGATATTCTTCTAAAAAAGAATTCCGAACAGAAGAACTAAAAAAGCCCCGCCATATTATTCTGAATTGTTTTTGAGTTAAAAAATTGTTTTTGCAAAATGAAGCCAAGTTTGTCAATCGTCATTGCCGTTTATAACGGCGCACATTTTCTCAAAAAGTGTTTGCCTGCAATTGCGGCGGCGGCGGACGCGGAAACCGAAATCGTCCTTGCCGACGACGGCTCAACCGACGATTCTGCCGCACTCGGAAAACAATTCGGCGCAAGAATTCTGACGCTCGAACAACGCACCGGCGCAGCTAACGCCCGCAATATCGGAGTTCAAGCCGCACTCGGCGAAATCATTTTATTTGTTGACGCTGACGTGGTTGTTCAAACCGATACGATTCGACATTTGCGCCGAATTTTCGCTGAAAAACCGGAGTTTTCCGCAGTTTTCGGTTCATATGACGATGCGCCGGGCGAGCCGGATTTTTTCTCGCAATACCGCAATTTGATGCACCATTTTTTTCACCAAACAGGCAGCCGCGAAGCTGAAACTTTCTGGTCCGGCTTTGGCGCAATCAAACGTCAAGCCTTTTTAGAGGTTGGCGGTTTCGACGGAGAAAAATTTGAGATACCGTCAGTCGAAGACATCGAACTTGGTTATCGTTTGCGCGAAAAAGGTCACCGTATTTTGCTCGTCCCCGAATTGCAAGCCAAACATTTAAAGAAATGGACTTTTTATTCGATTTTACGAACGGATTTTTGGCAGCGTGCCGTTCCTTGGGTTGAGATGCTGCTGCTCAATCCGCAGGTCAAGCATGACCTTAACGCCCAAACGTCGCAGAAAATCAGTGCTTTGCTAGCCGGAGTTTTTCTTTTATCACTTGCGGCTGTGTTTTGGCAATGGTGGTTTTTCTTTGTCGCTCTCGGCAGCTTGCTTGGGTTAATTGCAATAAATAAGGATTTTTACACTTTCTTCTGGCGGCGAAAGGGTTTTTGGTTCACCTTGCTCGTTTTTCCGATGCACTTGCTTTACTTTTTTTACAGCAGCGCGGCGTTTGCTTACAGCTGGCTCAACGTCAAAATACTCGGTCGCACTGTAATCGTCCGGTAAGTAGTGTGTTATAATCATTGGCATAATTATTAGGACCTGTTATCTGCTGAAATTTCTTTGACTATTGGAGGTGTTTTGAATTTAGTATCTTGTCTGTATAATTAGCACGATGCCCAAAGGCGCGTTGCTAACAAAGTTTGTCTTTACGATTTGGAAACTTAGTTTTTATGAAACCACCGACACATCTGGTAGAAAACAAAACTCCTGCCGATTCTGCTCTGGCGGATGAATTGCTCATTCAAGCAATAGCTAAAGTTGACCGCTCGGCACTTGGAATTGCCGTCGGAACGGTATTCGGCTTGAGCATTTTCTTTGCGACAAACTTTTTGATTTTCAAAGGAGGCGATGTCATAGGTCCAACTCTCTCTCTTCTAAACCAGTATTTTTTCGGTTATTCAGTAACTTTTATCGGTAGCTTTATTGGTTTAATCTATGGATTTGTGTTGGGTTTTATACTGGGCTGGTTAATGGCTTTTCTGCGTAATTTCGTCATCACAATCTACTTGCACATAGCAAAATTTAAGGGGCGTATAGCTGCGGTCAATGATTTTATTGACCATCCGTAAAATGTAATTTTATATCTTACTATGTCTGAAAATGGTCGCAAAAAA
>JACCYR010000332.1 GCA_013696385.1 Acidobacteriota bacterium | reverse complement strand
GATTGTCAGGTAGTTTTTGATAACGAACAGTCCCCGATGGTTTCGCATCGCCACTGCGAACTGCGCTGGCAAAACGGCAAGTGGGTTTTGCACGATTTAAATTCGTCTCATGGAACATTTATAGACGGGCAAAAAGTTACCGCGCCGCAAACAGTGAAAATCGGCAGCGAACTTCAATTTGGTTTAAATGGTCCGGTTTTGCGCGTTGTCCGGTTTGAGGTTGAAGATTATTCACTGCAAAAATCTGCCGCCAATCCTTCAAGGAATAAATCGCTTCAAAACCCTGTGAGAGTTGAACAGGATAAATTTTCAGTTTCGTTTGACTTATTTTCCGCTCCATCGCCAAACATCCCAAAACAAATAAATCAAAGTCAATCGCCGGACTCGCAAATCGCCACTCTCGAATTTATCAGTGGACATTCGGCGGCGATTCCATACAAAATTATTAAAGACAGCATTTGGCTCGGACGCGATTTGAATGGCGACATCGTTTTTCAAGCCTTTGCTGGGATGGTTTCACGCCGCCACGCTGAAATTAGTCGTCAAAATGATGATTTTACGATTCACGACAACGGAAGTTTTAATGGAACTCTGGTTAATGGACAACTAATATCCGCGCCGACACCGCTTTATCACAATGATAAAATTCAGCTTGGATTGGGCGGACCTGTTTTAAGGTTTAATGCGCCCTGGCGGGTTGCGCCAAAAGGTGCCAACCTCGCTGGTCAGCGTTTAATTGCCGCCGGACAAATGGCGGATTTAAATGAGCAAATCGGCTCACAAACAATCGTTGTCAAGGCGGCTTCAATGTCCCGAAATAATTCCGGAAACCATTCGGCACAGCCACAGCATTTTATGTCGCTGACGTTTGGCAGTAAAAAAGAGTTGAGCATCGGACGTGCCGAAACAAGCGACATCAAACTTGATGGTTTGCTGATTTCAAATCGCCACGCCCGTCTTTTGCAAACAAATTCCGGCATCGTAATCGAAGATTTTAACTCAACCAACGGCGTTTATATTAATGGAAGTCGCATCTTCCGCCAGTTAATTTCACCAAACGACGCAGCGCAAATCGGTTCTTTTCTTATCAAAATTGACCAAGCAGGCAGAATCGACATTTTCGACACGCGCTCGAAAACGCGGATTGATTTGGTCAAAATCACGAAAGAGGTGAAAAATCGTTCGGGCAGCGGATTGATTCGCCTGCTTGATAATGTTTCGCTTTCGATTAAACCAAACGAATTTGTCGGACTTCTTGGACCTTCGGGCGCGGGAAAATCAACTTTAATGGTAGCGATGAATGGAGTGCGTCCGGCTTCGAGCGGAAGCGTTTTAATCAATAATCTCGATTTGTATCAACATCTCGATTCGCTTAAACAATCAATCGGCTATGTTCCGCAGGATGACATTATTCACCGCGAATTAAGTGTCTATCGAACGCTTTATTATGTGGCGAAACTGCGTCTTTCAAGTGATGTTTCATCATCGGAGATTAAGCAAATCGTTGACGAAGTTCTTGACGTTACGGGATTATCGGAACGCCGTGATATATCGATAAACCGGCTTTCCGGCGGGCAACGCAAGCGCGTTTCCATCGCTGTTGAACTAATTACCAAGCCTTCGGTTATTTTTTTGGACGAGCCGACTTCTGGTTTAGACCCGGCAACCGAAGAGAAAATTATGAAACTCTTTCGGCAGATTGCTGAATCCGGCAGAACGATAATTTTAACGACTCACGCAATGGAAAATGTCAAATTTTTTGACAAAATCGTCGTGCTGATGCGCGGTAAATTAGCATTTTATGGCAAACCCGAAGAAGCGTTGCGGCATTTGAACGCTTCGAGTTTCAAAGACCTTTACGATAAACTCGAAGAACCGATTGAGCAAAAGATGAAGCTCTCCGGCAATGGCTATCGCCATCAATTTTCCGAACAAGTGGCGGAAGATTGGAAAAAGAAATTCATCCAAACGCCGCAGTATCAAAAAAATGTTTATCAGCCGCTCAAAGAAATCGGAAAAGTTCAATCACACAACATCAGGAAAACTAATCGGCTGGGTTTGCTCGGTTCAATCCGCCAATGGCTGACGCTTTCGCGGCGTTACGCGGAAGTTCTTTTGCGCGATAAACTTAATCTCTTTATTTTGTTTGTTCAAGCTCCGATTATTGCATTCTTAACATATTTTGTGATGGGCAAAAATCAGCCGCGGGATTTTATTTATTTTATCTTATCGCTGGTTGCGGTTTGGTTCGGAACGAGCGTTGCGGTGCGGGAAATAATTCGGGAACGCCCCGTATATAAACGCGAGCGAATGGTCAATCTCGGTCTTGTCCCGTATCTGTTTTCTAAACTTTTCGTGCTTGGTTTTATTGTCAGCGTGCAATGCTTGCTGCTTTTTCTTCCGCTCAAATTACTAGATATTTCGGGTTTAATGCCGATGCCGGGCGAAATGTTTGGAATTCCGCAGTTTTGGGCGATGCTTTTAACCGCCGCCGTCGGTGTTGCGCTCGGACTTTTGATTTCCGCGCTCGTCAGAACTTCCGAACTTGCGACAAGTCTTGTTCCGCTGATTTTAATTCCGCAAATTTTATTTTCGGGATTAATCGGCTTGCCTTCCGGTATAAATAAAGCAGCAGGTTTGATAATGCCGACAACCTGGTCATTTGACACGATGAAACGCTTTTCGACGCTCGACACTCTGGAGAATGAAGGCGCGGAATTTAACGGAAAAACCAAGGGTCAAGGTCTTTATCGGTATATCGAAACTGAAAATGATAAAATTATCGCCGATGCTAAAAGGAAAATGGACGAATATAAATATGATTCGGAAAAGAAATTGGACGATTTCAAAGCCAAACTAAATAGCGGCAAAAATCCCGCCGCACCGCAGCTGGATGAACCACCGACAATTGTCGATGCAAAAAAGCTGCCGGAAAATTTGAGCGAATATATTACCTTTTTGCATCCGTGGATGGATGAGGTTTTAAATCAAATAGTTTTAATGATAATGTTTTGCTTATTAGTCATCGCAACGCTGATTGGGCTGCGAATGCAGGATATTGGTTAAGAGGTTTCAATGAAAATTATATTAAAAAATGCAATTTTATTTATCGCGCTGAGTATCGCGTTTTCAAATTTTACTGCTTGCACAAATCCGGCAAGTACTCAGAAAGGTCCGGTTGACGAAACCGCGCCACCTGCTTCTAATAATAATTCTGCCGAAACGAAAAGCAGCAGTTATCCTAATGCGCCCGCCGGAATTATGCAGCCGGAAATCAAGGATGTTGACGGAAATGCTTTCAAACTAGAAGACAAAAAAGGCAAAGTTGTATTGGTCAATTTGTGGGCAATCTGGTGCGGACCGTGCATTGCCGAAATGCCGCATTTGGTTGAGATGCAGGAAAAATATAAAGATCAAGGTTTTGAGATTGTCGGGTTAAACATTGGTGATAACGAAGGGCAGCACGAACCGGAAGAAAACGTTAAAGCCTTTGCTGAAAAGATGAAATTGAATTATCAACTCGGTTATGCAGATGATAAATTGACCGGCGAATTTAACAAAATAACGCGGATGGGAGGCATTCCGCAAAGTTTTCTGATTAACCGCGAAGGCAAATTAATCAATGTTTTTCAAGGCGGCGGCTCAAGAGTTGTCAACCAGATGAAAGAAGCGGTGGAAAAGGTGATGAATGAATAAATCATTGGCGCGTGCAGAATGCTCGCGCTGACATTTTTTTATTGCTCAAATATCTTCGGCTGAACCAGAATCGTCTTAAAACTTGCCAGACTGACAAGCCCCGCGCCCGCTCCTTTCGGTTTGTTGACAAACTTTTTCTGCGTATAATGCACGGCGACTTTTGTCTGCGTTCGGGCTTGGCTGTAAAATGCGGCGATTTGGGCGGCTTCGATTAAGGTTTTTGGCGGAATTTCCTGACGATTAGGATTTTTGACAATGACGTGCGAACCCGGGTAATCTGCCGCGTGAAGCCATAAATCCAAAGATTTTGCTATTCGAAAAGTTAAATAATCATTGTCCTTTGCCCGTTTCCCGACCAGAATCTCAAAACCGTCCGATGAAACGAATTCTCTTGCGCCGGTAAATTTGTCCGTCGGCTTTCCTTTTATTTTGGTGCGCGGTTTTTCCGCCTTATCTTCTAAAAATTCGGCTAAAATGCTCTCGTCTTGTTCGGCAATCGCTTCCTCTAATCGTTCTTTTTGAAAATTAAATTCTAAAATCTGAGATTCGACTTCTTTCAATCGTTTTGAAATTTCTTCCTTTGCGTTTCGCGCTTTTGTGTAGCGTTTGAAAAACTTTTCGGCGGCTTCAGTCAGAGAAAGATTTTCTTCAACTTCGACTTCAACCGTCGGCGCATTTTCATCATAAAAATCCGTTACGAAAACTTTATCGCCTTGGCGTTTCGCCATCGCCAGATTTGCCAGCAGCAAACCGCCCAAGCGTTTCCAACTGTCTGCATCGCCGTGTTGTTTCAAATCATTTTTAAGATTTTTAACTAATTTTTCACGCTTTTTGATTTCTTGATTTACTTTATTTCTAGCTGATTCGGTTTTTGATTGAAATACACGTTGGGCTTCAATTGATTGAAAATGAGTGTCTAATGCTTCCGATAAAGTTTTAAATTCAGCTTGCGGAAAACTTTCTGCTTCTTCGCCCGTTCGCGACTTTGTATTAAATTTTGCCGGAGGCGCGTATTTATTTGCAATTTCCTGACCTGTGCCGGAATTTTCGCGCAGAGCGTCGAGAATAAAATCGTTTTTATCAAGCAGAAAAAGATTTGCCGAGCGACCCGTCAGTTG
>JACCYR010000320.1 GCA_013696385.1 Acidobacteriota bacterium | reverse complement strand
CAATTACATCGCGCCCGCGAAAGCGTTCACGGCGCGGATTTATCAGGCGCGAAGCCCGCAGAGTTTCGGCAATCGAGATGCGCTTTGCTTCGTCGCCGGAAGTTTTGGCTTCTTGTTTGGCAATCTTTTTTTCAATTTCCGCCACGCGCTTTTGCACGTTTTTGTCTTCGTCTGCTTGTTCGGCGGACGAAAGCTGTCTGCCGTTTTTTTTAATTAAACGACTGATGCGATAGCCTTTATAAAAAGATAACTGATTGGTTTCCGAATCTGTTTCGCGGAAAACGCCGTCTTTGCCGAGTTCGCGGCTGATGATTTTTTGCGTGTAGGAATAATTTTCCAAAATATTTTCGATTTTATCTTCATTTGCCTGCACTTGGCTCAGAAGCGTCGGAATATCAGGCAAAGGTTTGCCGGAAATTTTTGGGAAATCAAAATTTGACGCGGCGATTTGTTGATTATGTATAATTTTATTGAGTTTGATTTCGTAGTTGTCCGCGCCGATTTTTGCCTTTATCGTAAAAGGTTCTCGGATGCCGCCGGTGAAGCGATAATCGCTGTAATCAAAAGTTTTCGTCAAATCTCCGGCGGGAATTTCTTCACGAATCAATAAACCGTCTGTCGCGTCGAAATACATTTTTATCGCCGCGCCTTTCGGCGTTGTCAGAATAATCAAATTTGTTGGTTTTCCGTTTATAATTGCTTGTCCGCCGGATATTATTTTCGCCTTTTGTTTTTTGTAATTGAGCCACAGCGAATTACGATAAATTGCTTCGGCTTGGAAATCATTGCTTGCCTCGCCCGTCAAAGTCCGCAAACCGTCGCGCGAATCACGTATCCAACCCGATTTTCCGTTGTAACCCGTTTCCGTTTCAAATCCGTTCAAATCAAATTTCGCGTTATAAAAATTAGGTTGTGCGGCTTGCATCTGAAATTCACCGCTTGCGCCGTCTTTTAAGCGCATAATTTTGCCTGTTTTCCGGGAAGATTTAAGATTTTGCAAAACTCTTTCACCGCCCAGCACTTTGTTTGCTTGTTTCAAAATTTTGCTCGGCGATTGCGCCGCGCCGTTTGGCGCAAAGGCAATAAAAATGCAGATAAAAATTGATAACATTGAGATGTGTTTCATTTGTTTGGGAAATCAAAACAAAAACATTTATTTGACATCATCGGAAATAAAGGAATTTTCATCGAAGGCACTCGTTATTCGCTATCGGCTATTAACTGATATTCAATGAAAAATAGTCGATAGCCCGCAGCAAATAGTGAACAGTTTTTCACCTTTCGCTTATTTCCGATAATGTTTATTATAAAATTTCTTTAATCGCGGCTTCAAAAATTTCGACCTTGCGCTTGGCTTGTTTCACGTCCGAATTGTCGTCGGTATATTGTTTTAACAAATTCCAAACATCTGTTTCTAGTTCAACTTTTCGCACCATCAGTTTTCCCAAAGCGAGCGTCAATTTTGAAGCAGCCGCCGGATTGACCGCCAAAATTCGGTTCATTTCCTGATTGATTAAATCAATTTCAAAACGAAGTTCTTTGACCTTTGGAAAATCTTCCGTATATTCAACCAGCAAATCTTCAAGTTCGGCGACGCGCTCGGTTTTCCGCAAAAGAATTTCGGCATATGCAGGCGAAGATTTTATTGCTTGCGCGGCTGGCGGCGGAGTTTTGACGGCAGCAATTTTCGTTTTCGTTTGTGCGGTTGCAAAAAGCGAGAAAAATAAAATCAATAACGGTAATAAAATAATTTTTGTGTTTTTCATAAATATCTTTGCGTCTTTGCTTCTCAAGCGGGAAAATTTCTTCAAGCCGCCGTCGCCGCGTCGCACGAATTAAATTCCAAATCCTTGTCGGCTTCAATGAAGCCGTTGCCGAAAGTGTTGCCTTCCGTCAAGGTCGCAAAATAAATGCCGATGTTGTCCAGAATTTCCTGCGGCGAATGCGAATGATAAAGCGTTTGGCGAAATTGCGCTCCGCCGACCAAGCCTTTGGTAAATTGTCCGGCGAGTTGTTTCATTTTGCCGAGTGCGGGAAGTTCCGGCATATCTTCTAAGAGCAGTTCAAAAAATTCCAGTAAAACGGCTTGCTTTTCTTCCAAAGTCGGCTGATAGGGTTCGCGCCCTTCCAAAACATCTTGAATCTGGCGAAAAATCCAGGGATTCTGCATTGCGCCACGCCCGATTAAAATTCCGTCGCAGCCAGTTTCCTTAAAGCGTTTGAGCGCAAAATCAATTGTCGTTACGTCGCCGTTGCCCGAAACGGGAATTGAAACCGCTTGCTTGATTGCCGCCACCAAATCCCAATTCGCCAAACCTTTGTAGCCTTGTTCCTT
>JACCYR010000249.1 GCA_013696385.1 Acidobacteriota bacterium | reverse complement strand
GTTTCTTTTTATAACGAAACCGAAGGGCGCGGAATTTTGCCGACACCCGTAATTGGAATGGTTGGACTACTTGAAGATGCGCGAAAAATAATCACGCAAGGTTTCAAAAATGAAGGCGATATTATCGTGCTGTTAGGTAAAACGAAAGACGATTTATCGGTCAGCGAATACGCGCAAACAATTTTGGGCTATACAACCGACGAACTTATCGAAAGCGGCGAAGTTCCCGTAATTGATTTACATTTGGAAAAGCAGGTTCAGGAAACTTGTTTGAAATTAGCCGACGAATACTTATTAAAATCGGCGCACGATTGCTCCGACGGCGGTTTGGCGGTCGCCGTCGCCGAAAGTTGTTTTTCGTCTTTAAATCGCAAAACAATCGGCGCGAAAGTCAGGTTGAAAGACAGAAATTTATCAACCGAAGCGCAGCTTTTTGGTGAATCGCCGTCGCGTATTGTGATAAGTTTTGCGGCGGAAAATCTGGAAAAGTTGAAAGAAATTGTTGCAGATTGCCCATTTGAAGTTTTGGGAAAAGTTGGCGGCGAAAATTTAGAAATTAAATTTAACGACAAAGAAGTTATTTCCGCGAAAATTGCAGAATTAGAAAATGTTTGGAAAACCTCATTGGAGAACAAATTACGAATTACGAATTACGAATTACGAATTACGAGAGATTCTTAAAAATTGTGAATTTTACATTGCAAAAGTGTATTTTTTCTAAATCTGCAATTCGTAATTCGTAATTTGAAATTCGTAATTGGTTTGTGCTTCGTAATTGAACAGCTATAATTCGGGTTATGGGAATAGATAAAGATGTCGCCAAATTTTTGCTTTCGGCGCGTGAGCGAAAAATTAATTTTCAAAAGACTTTGATGCTCGGCAATCAGCAATTTCAGTTCTTTCACTCAGATTATAAAACTCTGACGGACACTTTTAATCTAAAAGATTTAACTCAAGTAAAAACAAGTTACGATTTTTTTCACTTTTTGGGCGCGGAAGAAATTTCTGCGATGGACATTTCAGATTATGAAAACGCGGCAATTCTACACGATTTAAACCAGCCAATCGGCGATGAACTGAAAGAAAAATTTACGTTTGTATTGGACGGCGGAACGCTCGAACATATTTTTAATTTCCCGACTGCGCTTTCCAATGCGATGAAAATGGTCGAAGTCGGCGGACATCTCGTCATTATTACGGGCGGAAATAATTTTCTCGGACACGGCTTTTATCAATTTTCTCCCGAACTTTTTTATCGTGCCTTGAGCGACGAAAACGGTTTTGCGGTCAAACGAATGATTGCGGCGGAAGTGCGCGGAAATTGGTATGAAGTTGCCGACCCAAAACAAATCAAAGGTCGCGTCGAACTGATAAATGATAAACAAACTTATCTGATGGTTTTAGCCAAAAAAACCGCGAGCAAACCGCTTTTTGTCAATCCGCCGCAGCAAAGCGATTATGTTGAAATGTGGCAGGGCGAACGCGGCATACGGGAAAATAACAATTCTTCAAATAAAATAAAAAATCTTTTGAAACGCAGCGAATTTTTGTATCAAACTTTGTCGCAAATCAAGCAAAAACAGTTGGATAATATTATTCGCCAAGAGAAATCTTTTGCCAACAGCAAAGCATATAAGTTGGTTGAAAAGTGATTTTTTAATTTGAGGATTACACTTAAATTCTCACATTTTTATGAGTAAAGCAGGCATTTATCTTCATATTCCGTTTTGCCGCTCGCGGTGTTCTTACTGCGATTTTGCAACAGACGTTTATAAATCGGGCGCGGCGGTTGAACGCTATGTTTCCGCGCTTACTAAGGAAATCGAAATTTTTTCACAAAAGGAAACTATTGATACAATCTATTTCGGCGGCGGAACGCCTTCGCTTTTGACTCCAAAACAACTTGAAAAAATACTTGATTCGGTTTATAAAAAATTTTCCGTTGATGAAACTGCGGAAATTACGATGGAGATGAATCCGGCGACGGTTACGCTGGAAACTTTGCAAGCATATAAAAATCTTGGCGTAAATCGGGCAAGTTTCGGAGCGCAGACCTTTGACGATACAGAACTTAAACGGCTCGGCAGGAAACATACGGCGCAAGATGTCCGCGAAACAATCGAGCTTTTAAGAAATGCGGATTTTGATAATGTTAGTTTTGATTTAATTGCGGGTTTGCCGCGTCAAACTTTGCAGGATTGGGAACGAAATCTGGACGGAGCGTTAAAGTTAAAGCCTGAGCATCTTTCGCTTTATCTTTTAGAAATTCACGAAGCCACACCGCTCGCCGAACAAATCAGAAGCGGACGACAGCCCTTGCCGGACGAAGATTTAGCCGCCGAAATGTATGAATTGATGCTCGAAAAAGTTCCAATTGAAGGTTTTCGGCAATATGAAATCTCAAATTTTAGTTTGCCAAACTTTGAATCAAAACATAATTCAAAGTATTGGACTTTGGACGCGGTTTTCGGTTTTGGTTGTTCGGCGCATTCTTTTGACGGGGAAAATCGGCGTTGGGCAAATGAACGCGATACTTTGCGATATTTTGAACTGATTGAAAAGCAAACCTCGGCGATTGTCGAACAAGTTGAGATTTCTACTAAATCCGAATATCTGTTTTTAGGTCTGCGGTTGACCAAAGTAGTTTAAATTCTCGCATATTAAAAGCGATTTTAAACTAATTTTGAGTAAGAATAATTAAAAGAATTACAACATTTGAAAGAAGCCGGATTGATTGAATTTGACGAAAAATTTCTAAAACTAACGCCAAAAGGTTTTTTATTTTCAAACGAAGTTTTTACCATATTCGTTTGATAAGAAACTGTTTGAAAACTCATAAAT
>JACCYR010000236.1 GCA_013696385.1 Acidobacteriota bacterium | reverse complement strand
TTGGAACGATTGTTTCGGCAGTGGTCGGTTATTTTTCGATTTGGTTTCTTCTGGCTTTCCTGCGACGAAACTCAACCGCCATTTTTATTATTTATCGTGTTGTGCTGGGTGTTATAATTCTTGTATTGCTTTGGCAAGGCGTGATGAGTCCGCAAATTTGATTTAATTTTGTGAACGATTGTAGTAGACAAATTAGGTTTGAAACTCAATAAACTCTTGGCGAACTTTGCGCCTTTGCGTGAAATAACAATTTCACATTGAAATAGTATTTCAAATTTGCAAGCAGGAATTTTATTACGCAAAGGCGCAAAGTTCGCCAAGGCAAAGAATTTCAAAATGAAATATAATGAAAAGGCGTTGGACAATCAAAAAACACGACCGCGAAGAAGTAGCAAAACTCTCAGATTCTCTTAAAGTTTCGCCGATTGTTGCCGCTTTGCTTATCACTCGCGGTTACGAAACCGAAGAATCAGCTTATAAATTCTTAAATCCAAGCTATTCGGATTTACACGAACCAAATCTTTTAAAGGGAATGAAAGAAGCAGTTGCGCGTGTTTTGAAAGCCGTCGAAAACGGTGAAAAGATTCTGATTTGGGGCGATTACGATGTTGACGGCACGACCGGAACAGTCGTTTTGCGAAAGGCTTTGGAAATTCTCGGCGCAAAAACGGGTTTTCACATTCCGCATCGTTTCACCGAAGGTTACGGACTCAACAAAGAACATCTCGAAATAGCGAAAAATAAAGATTATTCGCTCGTCATCAGCGTTGATACGGGAACGCGCTCGTTTGAACCGTTGGCTTGGGCGAAGGAAAACAGCTTAGACGTGATTGTTACCGACCATCATTTGTCAGATGAGGTGCGCGGAAATCCCGATTGCGTGGCGATGGTTAATCCGAATCAGACGGATTGCGAATATCCAGATAAAAATCTCGCGGGCGTTGGTGTCGCGTTCAAACTCGCACACGCACTTTTGCGCGAAAAAGGCAGAGAAAAAATCGTCGAAGGTTTTTTGAAAGTCGTCGCTATCGGCACAATTGCCGACGTGATGAAATTGACGGGCGAAAATCGGGCGATTGTTTCAATCGGTTTGAAAGATTTGCCGAAAGCGCATAATTACGGTTTGCGGGCGTTGATGGAAGTCGCCGAATGCAGCAGCGAAATGACGAGTTATCATATCGGTTTTCGCATCGCGCCGCGCATCAACGCGGCGGGCAGAATGGACGCGGCGCGGCACGTCGTTGAACTTTTTGAAGCCGAAAGTTTTGAAAAAGCGCGGGAATTGGCGGAGTATCTCAACAGTAAAAATCGTGAACGCCAAAGAGTTCAGATAGACATTTTAGAAAAGGCTTTGCTCGAATATGTCGCAAATGGCGGAAGCGCGAAACAAGCGCATTTTGCAGTAGTCGCGGGCGACGGATGGCATCGCGGCGTAATCGGTTTGGCAGCATCGAAAATCAGTGAAAAACTGCACCGCCCGTCAATCGTCATTTCACTCGAAAACGGCATCGGACACGGCAGCGCGAGAAGTATTTCCAATTATCATTTGCTCAACGGTTTAGATTCCTGCCCGGAACTTTTTGAGCAATATGGCGGACATGCGGCGGCGGCGGGAATGACTATCAAGCGCGAAAACATTGACAAATTGCGCGAGAAATTAAACGAACACGCAGCAAATAATTTGTCGGAGGAAGATTTAATGCCGCAAATAAAAGTTGACGCACTGGTTTCGTCGCAGTCTCTAAGTCTCGATTTGGTTGAAGAATTGAAACAGTTTGAGCCTTTCGGAATGGGAAACCCGAAACCCGTTTTTGTTACGCGAAATTTGCAGCTTTCGCATGAGCCATTTGTGATGAAAGACAAACATTTGCGCTTGAAATTGCGCGACGACAAAGGCAAACAGTTCGAAGCGGTTTGGTGGGACGGCGTGGAACAATCGAAAGAGCAAACTCTGAAACCGCAAACGCGCATCGAACTTGCCTACACGCCCGAAGCGAATACTTGGAATAACAACACGCGACTGCAATTGGTTGTGCGGGATTTGAAAAGTTCCTAAAATATATTTTGGCTAAGGAGAAAATTATGGATTTAGCGGTAAAATGGCAGGAACTTATGATTAATCCATTTTTTCAGGATATTCCTTATAAAGTTGAACTCAATAAATTCGGGCTGATTTTAATGAGTCCGGCTTCTAATCGGTACGGCATTTTGCAGTTCAAAGTTGGACGCGAGATTGAAAGAAAAAAGAAAGGTGGCATAATCATTACCGAATGTTCGATTTTAACCAATGAAGGCGTAAGAATTGCCCATGTTGCTTGGGCATCAGACGAGTTTATAACGGAATTCGGTGAGATTACGCCGTATCCGAAATCGCCTGAAATTTGCGTCGAGATAAAATCAACTGCCAATAGCAAAGCCGAAATGGAAGAGAAAACCCGTCTTTATCTGGAGAAAGGTGCTTTGGAAGTTTGGATTGTGGATGAATACGGAAAAGTTAATTTCTTTTCACATACGGGGAAAATCAAGAAATCAAAAATTGTCGAAAACTTCAAATTATAATGTCCGAAAATCTACCACGTAAAAACGTCAAAAATCTCGCACTTCGCGCCCGAATGCCGCAAATCTTTCGTGTGTTGGCGGTTTTTGCGTTGGCGGGGACGATTATCGCTATTGGTATCGGATTTTATCGCGCTTACGGTTACAAAGAATTTCGGATGAAAGGTTTGCCGACTGAACTTTCCAAAG
>JACCYR010000212.1 GCA_013696385.1 Acidobacteriota bacterium | reverse complement strand
AATTTAACGCGCAAAGATTTGTTTGAAAATGATTTATCTCCTTATCGAGAACTTTTCAAAACCGGACAAGTCCACGCTATAATGGTAGCTCATGCGAGTTTTCCGGCTTTTGACTTGCAGGAAACCGATTCAGATGGCAAACTTCTACCTTCTTCATTGAGCTACAATTTTGTTACCAAACTGCTGCGCGAAGAGTTAGGCTTTACAGGTTTAACCATCACTGATGATTTAGAAATGGGCGCGATTGTCAAGAATTACGGCATCGGCAAAGCGTGCGTTTTAGCAATTAACGCGGGCGCAGATATGCTGGCGATTTGCGCTGATGCCGATGCCATTCAGAGAGGTTTTCAAGCAGTTTTTGAAGCTGTTAAAAACGGCGAAATTTCTGAAAAAAGAATAAACCAATCTTTGCAGAGGATCGCGCATCTAAAAACTCTGGCTCAACCGCCTCTGCCGTTTAATGCGGCGCGTTTAACGGTTCTTTCCGAAGAAATTGCGGAATTAAATAAAAAGGTTAATTACAGTTACGGAGGATAAAAAGTTTTGCGTCAATTATTTTTGGTTTTATTTATCGGTCTTTTATTTTCAATCGCTTGTCGGACAAAAAATACTGAATTTGTAACAGTTGCCCTACCTGAAAAATTTTCAACCTTAGATACGCTGACGACAACGGCATCAGACGCGGCGGCGGAACGAGTGCGTTCGTTGATGTTTAATTCTCTGGTTAGAAAAAACGAAAAGTTTGAATACGTCGGCGAGTTAGCGCAGGAAATAAACCCGTCTGAAGACGGCAGAATCATTACATTTGTTTTGCGCGACGGCGTAAAGTTTCATAACGGCAAAGATTTCACGTCCGCCGATGTAAAATATACTTTTGACGAACTTTTTAACAGCAACAGCTATAAATCCGGCGCGTTTTTTGACACGGTTGACGGGCAAAAAGTCCCGCATATCGTATCGCTTGAAACGCCAGATGCAAAAACCGTTGTTGTTACCTTAAACCGTGCTTCGTTACAAAATCAGCTTTTATCAAATTTTGTCGCAATTCCGATAATTCCCGAAGCCACCGTCGCGCAGCAAAGCACGTCGCCTGTCGGGACAGGTCCGTTCAAATTTGTTAATTTTGACCAATCGCAAAATATTGTTGAACTTGCCGCCAACGCAGATTATTGGGAAGGCATGCCAAAAGTGAATAAAATTCGCGTTAAAACCGTTCCCGATGCCAATTCTTTGCAAGCCGAACTGCAAAGCGGCGGCGTTGATATTGCGCCGCTTCCAAGCAATCTGTCTCCCGATACGTTAAAATCTTTGGGACAAAATCCGAACTTAAAAGTCGAACAATTTAAAGGTTCAAATATTGATTATCTTGGATTTAATACTCAATCGGCGCCGCTTGATAAAGTAAGGATTCGGCAGGCAATCGCCTACGGCGTTGACCGCGAAAAAATTATCAACGAGCTGCTTTTCGGGCAAGCCGTCATCGCTCATTCAATTTTGCCGGAAGAATCTTGGGCTTACAACGCGGCAACCAAATACAGTTATGACCCGGAACGCGCTAAACAACTTTTGCAAGAAGCCGGTTACAAAAATGAACCGATAAAATTTAAGTTCGGTGCGGGAAATGCCGCCGTCAGCCAGTATGCGCAAGTTATTCAAAATTCGCTCAGAGACATCGGGTTAAATGTCGAAATCGAAACCTTAGAAGGCAATGTTATGCGGCAGCAGCTTGCTCTTGGACAATTTCAAATGAATACCGGCAGATGGATTGGCGGCAACCAAGACCCGATTTTTTTGAAAGATTTGTTTTCGACCGGCGCAATTCCGGGCGATAAAATAAAGTGTTGTAACCGCAGCCGTTACAGTAATCCCGAATTTGACAAAATAATCGCCGAAGCCATTAACGCCGAGGACCAGGAAAAAGCCAAAGAACTTTATTTCAAAGCGCAGGAAATTGTCAGCCGCGATGTCCCATTGCTTCCATTATGGTATCCAGCAAATATAGTTGTCGCAAATAAACGGATCGGAAATATAAAAATTGGTGCCAGCGGCGATTGGAGTTTTATCAAAGATATAACGGTTGACGACAGCAAATAATAATTTCACCTGACTTGACAAAAATTGCTCAGTTTGTAGAATTATCATTTACGGACGTGCGGGAATAGCTCAGTGGTAGAGCGCGACCTTGCCAAGGTCGAAGTCGCGAGTTCAAGTCTCGTTTCCCGCTCCAAACTTTCAAAGGATAAGGGCTAAGGGCTAAAGGCGAAAGATTAAATTCTATAATTTCATTTTACCCTTCGCCTTTATCCTTTATCCTTCTGTTTTGGCGGCGTAGCCAAGTGGTAAGGCAGAGCTCTGCAAAAGCTTTATTCATCGGTTCAATTCCGATCGCCGCCTCCAAT
>JACCYR010000033.1 GCA_013696385.1 Acidobacteriota bacterium | reverse complement strand
CAGAACGCTATCAGAATATCAAAGATTTTGCGCTCGATTTAAAGAACTTACGTTTGCAGCTTAATTTTGATTCGTTGGATACAAATCCTCCGAGACTAATTAAAACGGTAGAATTAACCGAAGATGAAAAAAATGAACATAAGACTTTAATCCAAAAAATACAATCGCTTGGAATTAAAACAAATAAACAAAGTTTGCCGACAAATACGGTTTCAAATCGTTTTGGAGGTTGGTTTCTGCCGACGATTGCAGTTGCCGCCATCGGATTTATCGCTTTAACGATGTGGCTTCATCTCCCTTTATACCGCAGCAGTTCCGATCCTGTCTTCCAATCAATTCAGGTTACGGGCGAAACCAACGACGGTAAAGCACAACTTGCGACCATTTCGCCAGACGGGAAATTTATTGCATTTGTGGATACGCAAAACGGAATAACCCAATTGGTTGTCAGGCAGCTTCTCAATGAGAGTGTCGTTCCGATTGTGCCGTCGAATGGGAAAGTATTTTTTCAGCCGATATTTTCGCCCGATGGCGCGTTTATTTATTATGTTCTGGTTGACAAAGGTGTCGGCACTTTATACCAAATTCCGACTTTGGGCGGACAAATTAAAGAAATTGCCGTTGACGTTGATACAAAAGCCGGCATTTCATCGGACGGAAAACAGATTGCATTTATCCGCCACGATTCAACCAATGGCGGTGATACTATTTTAATCGCTAATAAAGACGGCACAAATCCTTATCCATTTATGACGACGGCGGAAGCCGGTTTTGACAAGTTCAGCGAAGTTGCCTGGTCGCCCGACAATGAAAAATTGGTTTTGGGAGTTTTTAAAAACACGGGCAAGGCAGTCGAAAATATGCAGCTTGCCACCATCGAATTAAAAAGCAAAGAATTTAAAATTATTTCTCCACAAGACTGGTATGACTTGCGTTGTTTTGAATGGCTCAATAAAGATAAAGGAATGATTTTTATCGGAAAAGCCGGTTTGAGTGAAGCAAAACAAATATGGCATCTGGCTTATCCGGGCGGCGAGCTTAGACAAATTACAAACGACACAAGCGATTATGAGTCGTTAAGCGTGTCTGAAGACGGACAAAAATTAATTGCTACGAAAGTTGACATCATTTCAAGTTTTTGGTCTTATGAACCGAATACACAAGATCTCAAACAAATTACGGGTGAAAGTAAAACTCTTCAGGGAAATATGGGATTTTCGCAACAGCCCGACGGCAAAATTTTGTATGTCAAATCTATCGGCAAAGAAATCAACATTTTCTCAATGGACGAAGACGGCAAAAACGAAAAGCAATTAACCTCCGATGCCGGATTTAATTCCAATCCGGTGGCTGCGCCCGACGGGAAACACATTGTCTTTACGTCAAACCGTAAAGGTTCATACAGTATTTGGCGAATGAATGCAGACGGAAGCAATCCCGTGCAGCTGACCGACGTTCAAAATGGCGTGGATATGCAGATTCAAATAACAGGCGACGGGCAAGCGGTATTTTTTGTGCGGCAAAAAAGCGACGGCAGTAAATCGAAACTAATGAAAGTCGCAATCGAAGGCGGCGAAGTCTTTCCGCTTTTTCCCGACAGCCAATTACCAAACCTAGTTCCAAAAATCTCGCCTGACGGAAAATTTCTTGCCTACCGTGAATATAAAATAAATGATAATCCTTCAAATGTCGTATCGGCAATTAAAATCGCCGGCTTAAACGAGAATAATGAAGTTGAAAAATCCGGCAGCAAAACGGAGATTGATTTGCACACCGAATTTCAATGGTCGCCTGACGGTAAATCTTTAATTTTTGTAAAAAGAGGCGGTGTTTCCAATCTTTGGGAAATAAATCTTGCCGATAGAAAAGAAAAACCTCTGACCAATCTTAATTCCGGTGTCATTTCACATTTTAAATGGTCGCACGATGGCAAAAAGCTCTTCATCGTGCGCGGCATCGTCAACAGCGATTTGGTTTTGATAAAAGATTCAAGAAAAAACTTGTAATCTTTTGGCGCGAGGTTTAGCGGCAATTTTGTGATAAAGGCTTCTTCAATTTCGCAGTTTAACGAAAATCACAGTAATAAGTTCAAGCGTTTTGAGTTCCAACTAAAGGTTGGCTCTTGGCAAACTAACAGCCAACCTTTAGTTGGAACTCAAAACGCGGTCACCAATTTTTAGTTAAATTTTGTCCGAGCGCTTATTAACAATTACCTTTTTTCACTTGTGCCTTTGCTTAGTGC
>JACCYR010000178.1 GCA_013696385.1 Acidobacteriota bacterium | reverse complement strand
GATTTAATCGTTGTCGAACTCGGCGACGGCATTGTCGGCAGTTATTCGGTTGATTCGATTTTGAAAGATTTGGAAATAAAAAGCGCGGTTTCCTGTTTCGTCTTTTGCGCGTCGGATTACATTGGCGTTATCGGCGGTGTTGCGGTTTTGAAAAATCTCGGAATTGAAGTCGGTGTTATTGCCGGATCGGTCACAGATTCACAAATGGGTGAGGATTTTGTGCGAAACGAATTTGGACTGAGCGCGGGTAATGCGCGACGCGACGGATTACGTCTTTTTGAGTTGATAAATTTTTCCAAACAGAAGGAATTAGCTTTTGCTTAATTATGCAAAGGAAAATTAAAATCGCAATCTTCGGCGGTTCGGGTTACGGTGGAAGCGAGCTTTTGCGGATTCTGCTTTTTCATCTGAATGCGGAAATCGTTTTGGTGACGGCAAACGAACACGCGGGAAAATCGGTCGGCGAAGTACATAGAAATTTGTTCGGTTTGACGGATTTGAAATTTGAAAAATCGCCCGAAGATTTAGCAGAACTCGAAAATATTGATGTCGCATTTTTTGCCTTGCCGCACGGTCAGGCGTTGAGTCTGATTCAGCAATTGCCGAAAAACTTGAAAGTTATTGATTTGTCAGGCGATTTTCGGATTAACGACGGCGATGTTTTTCGAGAGTTTTACAAACTCGAACACACGGCGACGGATTTGCAGAAAGAATTCGTTTATGGTTTGACCGAAACAAACCGCGAGGCAATTACACAGGCGCAGTATATTGCCAATCCAGGATGCTTTGCGACGGCGACTTTGCTTGCGCTTGCCCCGATGGTGAAAAGCGGATTGCTGACGGGGAAAATTATCGTTGACGCGAAAACAGGCTCAAGCGGTTCGGGCGCGAAAGCGGCGGCGAACACTCATCACCCGCAGAGGATGAATTCTTTTTATGCGTATAAGCCTTTTCAACATCAGCATGTTCCCGAAATCGAACAGCATTTGAAAGCAGTCGGCGCGTTTGAAAACAACTTTGTTTTCATGACACATTCGCTTCCCGTTTCGCGCGGCATTTTCGCATCGTGTTATTTAGAGACAACGGTTAATCTAACCGGCGAAGATTTGAAAAATCTATATGAGCTTTTTTACAAAGATTCTTTTTTCGTGCGTGTCGTGGATGGCTCGCCGGACATCAACTGGGTAAAAACGACAAACTTTTGCGATATCGCCGCGCATTCAAACCCGAACAAACAAATCGTCGTTTTTTCAGCAATTGATAATTTGGTCAAAGGCGCGGCGGGACAAGCCGTGCAGAATATGAATCTAATGTTCGGATTGGATGAAAAAACAGGCTTAGTTTTCACGGGTTCAAATCCGTAATATGTAGAATAATGACACCGACAATAAAAACTAATTTTGAGATAATTGTGGCGAGCGAAGAGCAGTTTCAGGTTACGACTTACGCAAAAATGAACATTGCGGTCGAGCGCGGTGAAGGCACTTGGATTTGGACTAGCGAAGGTGAAAAATATCTCGATTTATACGGCGGACACGCGGTTTGCGCCACCGGACATTCGCATCCGCGCGTCATCGAAGCATTAAAAGCGCAAGCCGAAAAAGTTTTATTTTATTCAAATTTGGTTTACTCGGACGTTCGCGCAAAAGCGGCAGAAAAACTCGTTTTGATTGCGCCGGACAATCTAACGAAAGTCTTTTTCTGCAATTCGGGAACGGAAGCAAATGAGAACGCGATGCGGATGGCGCGAATGGCAACGAAACGCGAAAAAATCATCACCTTTTCCGGCGGTTTTCACGGCAGAACGGCGGACTCGATTTCGGCGACGTTTTTGGGGAAATACCGTGAAATCGGGCGACCTAACGTACCGCATCACGTCTGCGCGGAATTCGGAAACATTGAAAGCGTGAGAGAATTAGCCGATAGCGAAACGGCAGCGATAATGCTTGAGCCGATTCAGTCAATGGCTGGCGTGACGGAAGCAAAACCCGAATTTTTCCGAGAACTGCGCGAAATTTGTGATGAGTTCGGCATTATGTTGATTTTTGATGAAGTGCAAACAGGAATTGGACGCACGGGCAACTGGTTTTTCAGCGGTTCGGAGTTCGCTGATGGAATTGAAGCTGACATCATCACATTAGCGAAATCTTTGGGAAGCGGTGTCCCGGTCGGCGCGTGTCTGGTTAACGAAAAAGTTTCCGAATCCATAAAAATGAACGATTTGGGGACAACTTTCGGCGGCGGAATGCTGGCGATGGCGGCGGTTTCAGCAACGCTCGAAGCGATTGAAGCAGACAGAATGCGCGAGAACATTATTGAAATAGAAAATTATCTGCGCGAAAGATTAAGAGAAATCGAATCGGTAAAATCTCTGCGCGGCAGAGGCGGACTTTTAGGCATCGAATTTAATAATAATTGCAAACCGATTCACGAAAATTTGCTCGGAAAAAAAATCATTACGGGAACTTCGAGCAACCCGAATGTTTTGCGATTGTTGCCGCCCTTGTGCGTAAAAAAGAAAGAAATTGATTTGCTGATAGATATTTTAGCCGCGCAATAATCTGAAAATTCGAGAAATGATTTATTTCTTTTTCAGGTTATTTCGTATTTGTTCGTATCTAATGTTAAACTCTCGCCGCGCGAATAATATCCGCAAATACGCCCGCCGTGACATCTGCGCCCCCGCGCCTTTTGCCACTAAAGGCAAATCCGAATAACGATTCGTATAAAATAAAACGACATTGTCTTTCGGATTTAATTGTTTGGGCTTCGCCTTAAATGAGCCGTATGCCAAAATGCGCGTGCGTTTGAGCGGTGAAAAATCCGTTGTAATTAAACATCTCGATTCATACAACTTGCCCGTCGAACCGAAAAAATTGGAAAAGTGATGTGCGAGATTTATGCGCAGACGGCAATTGATTTTAATATCTGTGTGTCGGAAATAAATACAGAAGGTGTAAAATTCGTTCGATGCAAAATTTTCTTAAAACATCCGATTCTTCACGAGCCGAACTCGAAGAAATAATCGAAGCCGCAATTAAATTCAAAAAAGGCGAAATTGTCGAAAAAATTTTGAACGGCAAATCCGTAGCGCTCGTGTTTTTCAATCCGTCTTTGCGAACGCGGGCTTCGATGCAAGTCGGCATTTACGAACTCGGCGGAAATGCGGTGATTTTAGAGCCGGGCGGAACGAGTTGGACGCTTGAACATCGGGAAAATGTCATGATGGATTCGGACAAGACGGAACATTTAAAAGAATTCGTTCGCGTTCTGGAAAGATACTTTTCAGCAATCGGCGTGCGAACTTTTGCGGAATTGAAAGATTGGAATCTGGAGAGAACCGACCCGATTTTGACGGCGTTTCAAAAATACTCGTCGAAACCCGTCATCAATCTCGAATCGGCGATGCATCATCCGTGTCAGGCGATGGCAGATATGATGACGATTCGGGAAAAGTTCGGTAAAACTAAAAAGAAAATTTTGCTGACGTGGGCGTGGCATCCGAAACCTCTGCCGATGGCTGTGCCGAATTCTTTCGCGCTCGCCGCCGCGCAGTTCGGACACGATTTGCGAATCGCTTTCCCGAAAGGTTATGAATTAGACGCGGAATTAATGGCGGAAATTGAAACACAGGCGAAGGAAAACAGCGGAAGCGTGGAAATCGTCAATCGAGTTGATGAAGCGTTTGACGAGAGGGAAGTCGTCTACGCGAAAAGTTGGGGAAGTTTCCAGCATTACGGAAATGCGAATCGGGACATCAGAGAACGAGAAATTTATCGAAACAAATGGATTGTTGACGAAGCGAAAATGCAGCGGACGAACGACGCGATTTTTATGCATTGTTTGCCGGTTCGTCGTAATGTTATCGTAACCGACACGGTGATTGATTCGGCAAATTCGGTCGTGATTGACGAAGCCGAAAATCGTCTGCACGTTCAAAAGGCGATAATGGCAAGATTAATAAAATGAATACTGAAAAATTAGATTTACTGCGCGAGGCTCTGCCTTATATTCAAAAATTCAAAGGCAAAACTTTCGTCGTTAAATTTTCCGGGAAAGTTACCGAAGACAAAGAAAATCTCGCGTCGCTGGCGGAAGAATTAGCATTAATCCATCAGGTCGGAATTAAAGTTTGCGTCGTTCACGGCGGCGGACGACAACTCTCCGAATTGGCGAAAAAACTCGGCATCGCGCAAACCGTGATCGATGGTCGGCGCGTTACCGACGACGAAACTCTTGATTTGGCGAAGATGATTTTCGCGGGCAAAATCAATACGGAAATTCTCGCCGCGCTTCGACAGCGCGGAACGGCAGCGGTCGGACTTTCCGGCATTGACGGCAACATCGTTCACGCGAAAAAGCGTCCGCCGAAAGAGATTTTAAACCGGCGAACCGGAACGAGTGAAACCGTTGATTTCGGCAACGTCGGCGACATTTTAAATATCAACGCGCATCTTTTGAATTTGCTGCTCGACAGCGATTATATGCCGATTGTTTCTTCCTTGGGTGCGGACGACGAAGGACATATTTTCAACATCAACGCCGACACAATTGCATCTGAAATCGCCGTGCAATTAAAAGCCGAAAAACTCGTTTTATTGTCGGATGTCAACGGAATTTATCTCGACGCGAAAAAACCGGAAACGAAAATTTCGCGGCTGAATATTCAGGAAGCCGAAGATTTAATCAACAGCAGCGCGGCTTGGGGCGGAATGATTCCGAAACTGCAAAGCACCATTCAGCTTTTAAAACGCGGGGTAAAATCCGCGCACATTATCAGCGGCTCGACCCGAAACGCTTTGCTATCGGAAGTCTTTACCGATTCGGGAACGGGAACAATGATTATCAGTTAGACAAAGGCAAAGATAAAAATAAAGTTTTTATCTTCCGCGATAAAACTGAGACAATATTTTCAACAGGAAATTCAATGAGCGAAAAAAAAGACAATCCACGCGCCGAAATTGATGCGATTGATAATGAATTGCTTCGACTTCTAAACGAACGCGCCGCGATTGCTTTGCGAGTCGGCACGGTCAAACGGCGCAACGACACATCGCTTTGCGACCCGCAGCGCGAGCGGGAAGTGTTGGCGAGATTATCAAAGCTAAATTCCGGTCCTTTGGACGAGCAAAATATCACTAATATCTTTCAGCGAATTATTGACGAATCGTTACAAATCCAACAACGCGAATATCAAACGTCGTCTGAAAACGTCAGCGAGGCGAAAGCGGAAACGAATAATTTTTATGAAGACGGACGAGTGGCGTTTTTAGGCGAGAGCGGAACTTTCAGCGAAGAGGCGGTTATCAAACTTTTAGGCGAATCGTGCAAAACCGTTTCGCGTCCGACCTTTGAAACTCTTTTTGCAGCGATTGATGAAGGAGAAGCGGATTATATTCTGGCTCCTCTCGAAAACACTCTGGTCGGCGCGGTTCGTCGTTCGCAGGATTTGCTTCTGAAAAGTTCTCTGGGAATTGTGGCGGAAATTATTTTGCCGATTGCTCATTGTTTAATCGGCGTTCAAGGCGCGTCGCTCGACACAATAGAAATCGTTGAATCGCATCCGGTCGCTTTAGGTCAGTGCGAACGATTTTTCGCCCTTCATCCGCATATCAGGCGTGTAGCGGCTAACGACACAGCGAGCAGCGTGAGACGCGTCGTCGAAAGCGGCGATAAATCAAGGGCGGCGATTGCCGGAAAACGCGCGGCGGCGATTTACGGCGGCGCGATTCTTCAGGAACATGTGGAAGACCAAAGAGAAAATTATACGCGCTTTGTTTTGCTCGCGCCCAAACCGAATGAGTCGAGTCGAGGCAATAAAATTTCCCTGATAATAAAACTGGCGCATCGTCCGGGCGCATTGCACGACGCGCTTCGACCTTTCGTGCGGCGCGGCATTGATTTGCTGAAAATCGAAAGCCGACCGATAAAGGAACGCCCCTGGCAGTATAATTTTTATCTCGATTTGCAGGCTCCGGCAAGTGAAAGCGAACTTCGCGGCGCACTCGACGAGATAAAAGAACAAGCCGAAGAATTTCGCTATCTCGGTCGTTATTCGGTACTTGAAATAGCAAACGAAAAGTAACCTGACAAATATGATTTTAATTCTTAAACCGCACATCAAGCCCGATTCAAGGCAGTATCAGCAATTGACAGAGCATCTCGCGCGCCTGCAAAACATTGAGCTGCGCATTCATCAGGAAAAAGGAGTCGAGCAGACTTTGACGGAAATATATTTAATCGGCAATACGGCGGCGCTTTCCATTGAAGATATGCGAAGTTTGCCCGGCGTCGAAAACGTCGTTCGCGTATCCGAAGAATACCGAGTTCTAGGACGGCACAAGGACGATAATCGCGCCGCTTTTTTCGACTATCAAGGTGTGCGCTTCGGTCAGGATACGCTGAATATATTTGCCGGATTGTGCGCGGTTGATTCACCCGGAAACGTCGAAAAAATGATGCGAGCTTTGCGCGATAACGGTCAGGTTTGCACGCGTATGGGCGCATACAAGCCGCGCACCAGTCCGTATTCTTTCCAGGGGCACGGCAAAAATTGTCTTCCCTTTGTTTTTGAGCTTGCCGGAAAATACGAAATCAAGGTTATCGCCATGGAAATTACTCACGAATCGCATCTGAACGAGATTCGAGAGGCGCTGGAGAAAACCGGAAATCCGACCGGCGTGATGCTGCAAATCGGCACCCGAAACACACAGAATTTTGAATTATTAAAAAGTGTCGGGCGACAACAGGAGTTTCCGGTTCTGCTTAAACGCGGCTTCGGCATCACGCTGGACGAATCGCTCAATGCGGCTGAATATCTCGCTAGCGAAGGAAATCGCAAAGTCGTTTTCGGTCTGCGCGGAATGAAAACGAGCATCGGCGACCCGCATCGAAATTTTGTCGATTTTGCGCACGTGCCGGTCGTAAAGCGTCTGACTCGTATGCCTGTCTGTATCGACCCTTCACATTCGGTCGGCATGCGAAGCCGCGGTTCGGAAGGCATTCTCGACATTATGCACGTCACGGCTCAAGGCGTAATTGCGGGCGCTAATATGATTCTCGTCGATTTTCATCCCGAACCGACAAAAGCGCTGGTCGATGGACCGCAGGCGCTTCTTCTCAAAGAGCTATCGCAGTTCCTGGAAGACGTAAAAATTGTTCGCGCCGCTTACGAACAGCGCGTATTACGATTTCAAAATGTCTTATCTGAATGAGATATATTAGATCAATTATTGTTACAGGGTGGCAAAATGGTTGGAGGCGAGTTTAGAGCAAAATGGTATCCGCATTTGGCGGTTTTGGGGTCTGGCTAACTTTTGGTGAAGAAATTTCTGCTAAGTATTTGAAAGAATTCCGGTTAAAAATTTCTCAAGCATTTTGACAGGAAACTCTAAACCCACAAACGGATACTGTTGGCGAATTCTCAATAAATCGCTGTGGCTAGCCTGGCAAACCTTGAAACTCTTGTTTTTTCCAGCGGCTTGCCCTCCAGCCACGCTACTCCTCTAACAATATTGACCGCCGAGGCGACGGCTATGTTGTGCAAATGCGTCTTTGC
>JACCYR010000136.1 GCA_013696385.1 Acidobacteriota bacterium | reverse complement strand
AGTGCTTTACAGGATATTGAGCCGATTGTTCTGCAAAAATTTCCAAATCTTTTCGAGCGTTTTTCATCTGTTAAAGCCAAAGCCAACGGTCAGATGAGCGCAGAAGCGCGGAAAAATCTGGAAAACTCGCAAAAAATGTATGAAAAATTCGGGTCAAGTTTTGAGGAACGATTAAAAAGATTAGAGGAAGCCGACTCCGAAGGAAAACTCACCGATGATTTAATTGTTTCGCTTGTGTTAAGTCCTAAAACCGAAGAAGCCTTTGCGAAAGCCGCCACTTGGCTCGATAAAATTAAAGATGAAACGGTGCGCGAAAGCGCGGAAAATTATCTTTATTTCAAGCGTTCAGAACTTGCGACCAAAGAAAGCCGCTTTGCCGAGGCGAAAAAATATGCCGATAAAGTTGATGACATCGAACATAAAGCAATTTTGTATTTCGGTATTGCCGAAGCGCAGTTAAAAAACGTCAGCCAGCAGTCGGAAGCAAACGACATTCTTCTGGAAGTCGCAAAACTCGCGCACAAAGCCGACGATTCGGTGGAAAAAGCTCAGGTTTTGCTCGGATTGGCTTTTATCTATGAGAAGTTTAATCATTACAACGCTTTAACCGAACTCGGCGAAGCAATCAGAACTATCAACAAACTCGAAAATCCCGATATTTTCACAACGGCTGTCTATAGCCAAATTAAAGGAAAAGATTTTGCTCATTATGCCGTCTTTAATACGCCGGGATTTAATCTGGAAACGGCTTTTGAGGAAATCAGCAAAAAGGATTTTGAACTGTCGCTCTCGAATGCTCAAAATTTACAAGATAAATACTTTCGCACATTGGCGGTTTTGGCAATCGCTAAAAATTGTGTGGAAAATCAGCCGATAAATAAAATTGAAAACAAGAAACCGATAAATAAACCCAAACAATAAAAAATGCAGAAACACGCACGAAGTAAGTGTGTAGAATTTCAGAACACACTTACTTCGTGCGTGTTTCTGCATTTTAATTTGAATCCGGCTTGTTTTCCGCGAGCGCGTCGTCAATTTCTTTTTCGGTTTTAGCGCGGACTTTTTCAACCAGAGTATCAGCTTTTTGCACGTTGGCTTCTAAATTTGTGCGGTTGGCTTGGATTTGCGCTAACAAAGAATCGAGTTTGGCTTTTTCGGTTTCGAGAGATTTTTTATTTTGGTCGCGGATTTCCTCCGGTCTGAGCGAGCCGGAAAATGTGGCGGAGCGTTCAACCATTTCAGGGCGCAGATAATATTCAACCTGTTCGAGCCGTGTCTTGACGGAATTTTCCTTTTCAATTAATTCGTAAAGCTGTTTCCGCAAAGATTCGGCGCGTTGTTCTGCCCGCGTCAGAATGTCCAAATTTAATAAAAGACGTTTTTGCTTTTCGTCGTATTCGTTTTTCTGCGTAGATTCCAGCGATTTAAGGCGCGTGTTCATTTCCTTCATCCGCGTATTAAATTTATCAATTTTTTCTTCTAAAGTTTGGGTTTCACTCGGCGGCGGATTTTCCGTGATGATAATCTGGTTTTCGCTCGGAATATCTTCCGCCCGGCTGATAATTTCAGGAACGGTTTGCGGCAGCGGCGGAGTTGCCGAAACAACAGGTTGAACGGTCTTTTTACGGCGCGAAGTTTGTGCATTTGTAACCGAGATTGAAACAAGGACGCAAAGTAAAACGGCGAATACCACATACAAATATTTTGGCGTTTTTATCTTCCAAGTTATTGATTTCATAGTGTTAAATTTATGGTTTTGGATTTTTACTTTTTACCGTCCGTCTTTTTATCGGGAAAGAAATCGCCTGTAAAAAACTCAATCACATTTTTCCCTATGCCGACAAAAGGAATTGCGTCAATTCCTGTATTCAAAACGCCGTTGACCATGCCTTTTCTTTTTATATCGTAACCAACTAAACCGATTGCCACTGCCGAACCGACATAAGGCACTGATTTTGCAACGCGCCTTGCTAAATTCCAACCGCCTGCCTGAACCAATTTGCGCTTTAAACTCGGATTTTTATCTGACATTTATTTTATCTTTCCTTTATTTTTCTGATAATTTTATACTTGCCTTATTCGGATGACAAAAGCATACTTTAACTTTGCACGCTGATTTGTGCCTAAAGTTTCAATTTTTTGAATTAAACAAATGACTCTAAGCATCAAAAATCTTTCTAAAAGTTATAATGAACATAGTGTCATCAAAGATGTTTCATTGGAAGTTGAAAGAGGCGAAATTCTCGGTTTATTTGGCGCGGTCGGTGAAGGAAAATCAACCACGATTCGCACAATCGCGGGAATTCTTGAGCATACCGGCGGCACTATTTCTTTTAATTCGGAAGATTTAACAAATACGCCTTGCAACCAACGTGGTTTTCATTTTCCAAATCTAACCAACGAATCATTTTGGAAATCGCTTTTTAATACTCAAAAAATTTCTCAGTTAGCCGACGGTGAAGGTCAGGTTTTAGCACTCGAAGATGCGCTCAATAAAGCTGAAAATGTGCTTTTACTCGACAATCAATTTTGTTTTATGGACAGGCAGACCCGCGAAACGAATTGCGAGAAACTTCGGCAAACCGTCAAAGAGAAAAATCTGGCGGTGATTTTTGCGACCAACGATTACGATGAAATTTTCTCGATTTGCGATTGTGTTGCGATTCTCCACAACGGTGAAATTGTTCAAATCGGAACGCCGCGTGAAGTTTATCAAAACCCGAATTCCTCAGTAGTGGCGCGAGTTACGGGAAGAAACAATCTGATTGAAGCACACCGTTTAACTTCCAGCAAATCAGATACGCCCGAATTTTTAACTATCGTCGGTGAGCATCGGGTTTTTACCGATAAAGTCGAAAAAAACGCACTCGGCGCAATTAATCAAAATGTCATTCTTGCTATTCGTCCCGAACACATTTCGATTTCTTTCGGCGCATCCTTTCCCGAAGATAACCTTTTAAAAGCCAAAATCATGAACATAATTTTCAGAGGGGAAACTACGATTATTAAACTTGATGCAAACGGTTTAGAACTCGAAGCGATGGTTTTGCGGCTCGTCGGTTTAAATATTGGTGATGAATGTATGGTTGGGCTTCCGCCGGATAGAATTTTGGTTTTGAAAGACTAATTCACTTTTATTTCTTGTGTGTGGTGCCGAGGGCGGGACTCGAACCCGCACGGATTTCTCCACACGCCCCTCAAACGTGCGCGGCTACCAATTACGCCACCTCGGCAAAATTAATGTGGATCTGGAAAAGATAAAATATGAAATAATTTCACCTTTAATTAGAAATCCAAACTATCTTTCAAAAAACTTACTGTTTATTTTCAGTATTACCTGCTGCATTTGCATTGACGTTTGCATCAACAATCGCCGGAGCGTTGCCAACCGAATTCGTGTTCGTGTCAACAGTTATATTTGAGTTAGCATCAACATTCGCGTTTGCGTCCGTCGAAGTTACTGGCGCATCTGCCGGAGCGTCGGGGTTTGTTGTTTGCAAAACCGAGATATTTCCCGTCAAAGCGGGCATCGAAAGAAACAACGCCGAAAGCATAAACGTAGTTGCCGCAACGATAGTAATTTTTGATAAAATCGTTTGTGAACCGCGCGGCTGAAAAGCAGTGCTGGAGATGTTGCTCGTAAAAAGCGCGCCTGCATCCGTTTTTCCCGGTTGAAGTAAAACACTCGCTATCAGAGCGATACAAGAAACAAAAAATAATCCGTATAAAAAATAAATCAACTTGCTAACCTCTATTTATAATTAATAATTTGAGCAAAAATTTGTGCATCGAGACTTGCTCCGCCGACCAACGCGCCGTCAATATCCGGCTGATTCATTAAATCTTTAACATTATCGGGCTTAACCGAACCGCCGTAAAGGATTCTGACAGCTTCGGCAATATTTTTTCCCTGCGTTTCAGTCAATACTTGACGAATAGAACTGTGCATTTCTTGAGCCTGTTCGGGCATGGCGGTCTTTCCCGTGCCGATTGCCCAAACAGGCTCGTAAGCGATAATAATACGTTCCATATCGGAAACTGTCAAACCGTCCAATGCGCCGAGAAGTTGTATTTTGACCACCTTTTCAGCATTTCCCACTTCCCTGTCCGGCAGCATTTCACCGATACAGACAATCGCCGTCAGCCCGTAATGCAGACACGCTTTTGTTTTCAGATTAACAGTTCTGTCGGTTTCGCCGTAAAACTCCCGCCGCTCGGAATGCCCGATAATTATGTGCGAACAACCAACATCTTTTATCATATCCGCGCAAACTTCGCCCGTAAATGCGCCGTGTTTTATTTCGGCTGCACAGTCTTGCGCCGCGACTTTGATATTTGAGCCTTCGAGCCGGTCGCAAACCATCTTTAACGCTGTAAAAACAGGCGCGATAATCACTTCACAATGATTTGTGTTGGCAACCAGCGGCTTCAAAGCAAGTGCCGTTTCAACCGCTTCGCCGAGCAGTTTATACATTTTCCAATTTCCGGCAATGACAGGTTTTCTCATAATTTATAAGACTTTATTTTTTAATAAAATAAAATTCAGCTTACATTTAAACATTTTTTCCAAAAATCAAACTTCCCTTATTTTTAGTCAAAATTTCACCATTTGGCAGTTCGACTTGTTTGCCGCTTTTTCGGCTGAAAATTAAATTTTCTATCGCTTCGATATGTTTTGCATCCAAACTCCTTAAATCGCCGCGCTGATTTTTCAGCCAATCACGCAAAATGCGCCGCCGCATCGAAGGAAACAAATTTTTCAAGTCTTTTATTTGCAAAGTTATCTGGTCATTGTTAGTTGAATCTATTTGCTTTGAAAAACTGCTTTCCGCAAACTGCCGACTGCCGATTTTTTGTGTCGCCGCTTCTAAAAATTCCGCGTCCTCGCGCAGCAAAGATGCGGTGTTTGCCAGAGCTTCAATAATTTTCGGATTAAAATCCTGCAAAAGCGGAAGCAAAACTTTTCTAATCCGCACACGATTAAATGTCAAATCTTCGTTCATCGTGTCATAGCGAAACTCAACTTCATTTAAACGACAAAAATTTTCCGTATCTTCACGCTTTGCCCAATTCAGCAAAGGACGAACCAATTGGATTTTGGATTTTGGATTTTGGATTTTGGATTGTTCCTCTGACTTTGGACTTTGGAGTTTGGACTTTAGACTTCTAATCGGTTTCATTCCGCCCAAGCCTTCTAAACCGCTTCCGCGAATAAGATTTGAGAGAAAAGTTTCGGCTTGGTCGTTGAGCGTGTGCGCGGTCAAAACGCCGTCAGCGTGAAGATTTTCTGCGGTTTCGGCAAGAAATTTGTAACGTGCATTCCGCGCATTTTGTTCAAGATTTCCTTTATTTGTAATTTTTTCTTTACCTAAAACAAGTTCAAAACCAAATTCGCCAGCTAATTTTTTGACAAAATTTTCGTCCAAATCGCTTTCATCTCCGCGCAAATTGTGATAGAGATGCGCGATAACGAAACGCAGATTTAATTTTTTTAGCTTTCTCAATTCGTGCAAAGCAAGCATCAGACTAACTGAATCCGCGCCGCCCGAAACTGCCGCGATAAAAGTTTCATCGGCAACCGGCAAATCGAGTTTGCGCCATTCGGTCAGCAGATTTCGGACAAAATTGTGCATAAAAATTAAAGCAAAAGAACAACGAATTAACGCAGATTAACACTGATTATTTTTTCTTAAATCTGCGTTAATCCGCGTTAATCCGTTGTTTCAAAAGTATTTGAGTTTATCTGTATGAATTTGTGGCTTCCGTTTCATTCTCTTTCTATTTCCTGTTTGGCAATTTCCAACGCTTCAAAAACTCTTTCGGGCGCAGTTCCGCCAATTTGATTTTTGTTTGCCAGAGTTTGCTCCAAACTCAACGCTTCAAAAACATCTTTTTCAATTTGTTCGGAAAAATTGCGCATATCCGACAAATCTAAATCGTTTAATTCTTTTTTCTGTGAAATTGCAAACATCACGATTTTGCCAACCGTGTCGTGTGCGGTACGAAAAGGCACATCTTTTTGCACAAGATAATCAGCTAATTCGGTGGCATTCAGATAACCTTTTGTCGCGGCTGCTCGCGTTTTTTCTTCGTTGACGTGCAGATTTTTCAAAACGATTGCTGCTGCTTGCAGACAATTTTTGATTGTATCAACCGTATCGAAAGCTGCTTGCTTGTCTTCCTGCAAATCTTTGTTATACGCCATTGGCAAGCCTTTTAATGTCGTTAAAAGTGCAATTTGATGTCCAAATATGCGTCCCGCTTTTCCGCGAATCAATTCTAAAGCGTCGGGATTTTTCTTTTGCGGCATCAGACTTGAACCGGTCGAAACCGCGTCTGAAAGTTCAATAAATTGAAATTCCGACGAAGCATACAGAA
>JACCYR010000135.1 GCA_013696385.1 Acidobacteriota bacterium | reverse complement strand
AACTTTTTATCAAGCGGATACTTTTTGACATCTTCCCAAGCGATATTGTCAACAAACTCTTTTGTCAAAGTCCGCGGCTGTTTTTCATACCAACCAAGAACTTCTTTTTTCGTTTCAAAAGTCATTTTTCTATTTTCCCTCTAACCTTTTATTCGCTGGGAGTTAGTTTTCAGATTCGACAAATATAACAAACTTTGCCGGGAAGATTAAATTATATTTGACGATTTCACCCAAAACCAGCCTTGTGAAATTAAGCGGATTTACGTTTTAATAGATAATGCTTTTAATCTAATATCAACTGCTGATCCAATCATTTTAATTTTGAGAAAGTCCCAACAGAAATTATGAAATTAGCTCTCGAACGACAAATCCAGTTAGCCTTTATTATTGCTTTGTTATTGCTGTTGACGCTTGGCTTTTTTGCTTATCGAAGCGCAAATTCAATGAACGAAGCGTTAAATTGGGAGAAACACACACAGGAAGTTTTATTGCAGTTGAACAACGCGCTTAATCTGGTAACAGATGCGGAAACCAGCAGTCGCGGTTTTGCCATTACCGGCAACGATTCTTTTCTAGAGCCTTATAACCGAGCCGAACAGAAAATTGACCAAAACTTAACAAATCTGCGCCAACTTGTCGCCGATAACCCAAAACAAACCGCCGAACTTGCCAGACTCGAAGGTTTTACAAATGAAAAATTTGATTTCATCAAAAATTTAATCGAAACACGCCGCGCTCAGGGACTTCAAGCAGCAAGCAACACAGTCGAAGGCGGTCAAGGCAAGATGGCGATGGACGAAGTTCGGCTTTCTGTCGGCAAAATGAAAGATGAAGAAACCAGTCTTTTGAAAACCCGCGAAGATGCTTTAACTAAAAGTATTGAGAACACTTTGTTTATATTATTTTTTGGGGCAATTGCCGGAATCGTATCTTTAGGATTGGCAAATTTTGCGGTTTATCGGGCAGCTGAACAACGCCATCAGGCTGAAGGGGAAATACGCGATGCAAATAAGAATTTGGAAAAGCGGGTTGAGCAAAGAACGCACGAACTCTCACAAAAAAACGAAGAATTAAAAGAGCAAATCAAACAGCGCGGACAATCCGAACATCGCCGCCGCATCGCACTCGAAGCCGGAAGTTTGGGAACTTGGACTTTAGACCCGAAAACAGACAAGGCGGAAATTGACGAGCGAAGTTTATTGCTGTTCGGACTTTCCGCCGAAGAATTTGACGGCACACGGGCGAAAGCGTTCAGCCGCATTCACGAGGAAGATTTGCCCACCGCGCAGGATTTGTTTCAAAAAACATTAAGAGACCGCGTCAATTTTAATGCCGAATTTCGGATTTTGATGGCGGACGGCGCGATTCGCTGGAGTCATTGTACGGGACAGCCTTTGCTGGATGAAAACGGCGAAGTTATTCAAATTATTGGCAACTGCCGCGACATTACGCCGCACAAGGAAACAGAACGGGAACGCGAAAGACTGCTTAAACGTGAGCAAGCTGCCCGCAAAGACGCGGAAATTGCCAATCGTCTGCGCGATGAATTTCTGGCGACCGTTTCGCACGAACTCCGCGCACCCTTGAATTCGATTTTAGGATGGGGACGACTTTTAGAAAAGGGAAATCTCGACGGGGCGACGACGAAAAAGGCAATCAACACAATCGTCCGCAACGCCGAATCGCAAAACCGCCTAATTGAAGATCTTCTGGATGTGTCACGGATTATTTCCGGCAAATTGAGGCTCGAAGTCATTACAATCAAACCGATTAATATTGTTGAATCAGCACTCGAAACCGTTCGTCCGGCGGCGGAAGCCAAAGGAATTACGCTTGAAGTAAAAGATGAAGGAGATGTCAGCCATATTTCCGGCGACCCGAATCGTCTTCAGCAAGTCATCTGGAATCTGCTTTCAAACGCCATCAAATTTACGCCGAATGACGGCAGAGTTACGTTGGAAATCGAGCGTTGCGATGATTTTGTCGAAATAAGAATCAAAGACACCGGTGTTGGCATTAAAGAAGAATTTCTGCCGCACGTTTTTGAGCGTTTTCGTCAAGCCGACGCTTCGGGCATCAGAAAATTCGGCGGTCTCGGACTCGGACTAGCGATTGTCCGCCACATAACCGAAATGCACGGCGGAACAGTTAATGTCTTCAGCGAAGGCGAAGGCAAAGGCTCAACCTTTATTGTCAAACTTCCGCTGATAACATCGCCGAATGAAGATGAATCAGAAGCAGAACTGGCGAGAAAATCTCTGATTTCAGAAAACACTCCTGAAATAAGTTTGGACGGATTGCTGATTCTGGTGGTTGACGATGAAGAAGACACACGCCAACTTCTTGTCCAATCACTGACTTTTCACGGCGCGACCGTCATTAGCGCAAATTCCGCCAAGGAAGCATTATCGGAAATTGAGAAAAAAAATCCCGACGTATTAGTTTCCGACATCGGAATGCCGGACGAAGACGGTTATTCGTTAATTCGCAAAGTTCGTGCTTTGCCCGATGAACGACAGCGAAATATTCCGGCAATTGCGCTGACGGCTTTCACACGCTCTCAAGACCGAATGCGCGCGCTTGCCTCAGGTTACCAAAATCACGTTTCAAAACCGGTCGAACCTGACGAACTCGCCACCGTTATCGCAAGTTTGACCGGACGTTTGCAGATAAACGAACCGGATTGAGATGAAAATTTGCCTGCGAAATTGCGAAAGTTTTTTCTGTTTCCGCTTATGTCGCAGACAAATTTTTAGATTTATTTGATTATGTGTATTATTTGAGATATTATGCACATAGATTTTTCTAAACGGAGAAATATATGAGTTTAGCAATAGAGAAAAAAAGAAAGCATTTGATTTTAAATCAGTCAAAATTAAATTTGGCAAAGAAAATTCTCGGCACGCGCACGGAAACCGAAACGATTGAACTCGCATTGGAATCAATAATTTCCGAAGCCGAAAAAGATCAGAAGGCACTAAAAGCGACGGGAAGTTTTTTGAAGAGCAGTATCGAAATTAAAGACGTTTTCGGAAATTTTGAAAAAATAAATGATGGCAAGACCGGGCATTTTTGACACTTCAATTTACATTCGCGCTTTGCGCCAAGGAAACAATGCTATTTTGAAGAAGCGGCAAAGTAAAATTTTTCCGCTGTGGTTGAGTGCGGTTGTTTTGGAAGAGCTTTACGTCGGTGCTTCGGATAAAAGAGCCGTAAAAGTTTTGACCAAATTCGAGCGTGAATTTACAAATATCAATCGGCTACTCGTGCCTAATCAAACGGATTGGTCAATTGCGGGACAAATCTTAAATAAAATCGGGAAAAAATATGGCTTTGAAAAAGTCGGAAAAGCGCGTTTGACAAATGACACACTGCTTGCAGCGAGCGTCGCTCGAATGGGTTTTACGCTTCTGACCGCAAATAAAAAAGATTTTCAATTGGTTGCGGAATTTAGAGAGTTTGAATGGGAAGTTATTTGATTTATCTCTTCTCAATCTTCATTTTCATTCCGTATTTTGGGCGCAGCGTCATCAACGGATTCAGACC
>JACCYR010000292.1 GCA_013696385.1 Acidobacteriota bacterium | reverse complement strand
GGAAAATATCAAACATAATTTGCTAAAAGTTTTTCAGTAAGTTATAAGTATCTTTAAGCAGATTCATTTAGTCAATTTTATGAAAAACAATCGCAATCAATTTGACCAAGATTTTTCGTGGCGCAACAGATGGTTTGGTATGCGGTGGTTTTTCTAGAAAATTAAAAGTCTGCAAATAATCAAATTTTAGAGAACCTGTTGCTGAATAACTTATTTTGTAACGGGTTTTTAATTTTTATGGAAAATGCCGAAAAATATAGTGTGAGCCGCCCGATGTGGCTTCTGCCGACTCCGAAACGCACGAATGAGCCGCCCGCTAAAGGTTTGCGCGGATTGCTGTTGAATTTGATGCAGGGGAAAAATCTGAATCGTCAAGAAGCCGCATATTTGCTCAATCAATTGCTGGATGGCGAAGCAACCGACGCGCAAATTTCCGCCGCGTTGGTTGCGCTTGCGATTAAAGGTGAAACTGTCGAAGAACTCGCGGGAATGGCAGAAGCGATGCGAGCGCATTCGGTCAAAATAAATTCCAAACACGCGGATTTTATTGACACGGCTGGAACAGGTTCAAGCAAAGTTAAAACTTTTAATGTTTCAACCGCCGCCGCCTTTGTCATCGCGGGCGCAGGTTTGCCCGTCGCCAAACATGGAAGTCGTGCGGCGACGAGTCTTTCGGGAAGCGCGGATGTGCTTTCGGCTTTGGGTGTAAATGTTACTGCAAGCAAAGAAACATCTGAAAAATGTTTGAACGAAATCGGAATCTGCTTTATGTTTGCGCCGCTCTATCACGCTTCGACGGCACGGGTTGCCGCCGTGCGACGCGAACTCGGCGTTCACACAACATTTAATCTGCTCGGTCCGATGACAAATCCGGCAAACGCGCCTTTTCAAATAATGGGCGTTTGGCATCGGGCTTTAGTAGAACCGATTGCAAAAACACTGGCGGCTTTAGGCATAAAACGCACATGGGTTGTTCACGGTTTGGACGGTTTGGATGAAATCACCATTAGTGATAAAACTTCGGTGGCGGAAGTCGCTGACGGCAACATCAAACTTTTTGAAATCTCGCCTGAACAACTCGGATTTGAACGCATCAAAACCCAAGAGTTAGAAAATCTGCGCGGCGGAAATCCTGAACAAAATGCCGAAATTATCAAGCAGGTTTTGGAAGGAAAGCGAAAAGACGCGGCGCGTTCTTTAGTCGTGCTGAATGCGGCGGCGGCACTTTTTGTCGGCGGAAAAGCGGAGAATTTGGAAGAAGCGGTTAAATTGGCGAAAGAAAGCATTGACAAAGGGTTGGCGTTTGAAAAATTACAAAAATTGATTGAAAACACTAGATAAACATAGATATAAAAACTTTGCGCTCTTTGCGCCTTTGCGGGAAATTATTTATGTCGACTTTCTTAACCGAAATAATCGAATTAAAAAAGAAACGTCTTGAAAAAGCAAAATTACAGCGCGATTTTGACAAACTAAAAAAATCTGCAATCGCCAAATGTGCAAATGCAAAACACCACGTTTTGCGCGATGCTTTGCAGAAAAATCAAATCAACATTATCGCGGAAATCAAACGCGCTTCACCGTCGAAAGGGGTGATAAATGATAAAATAAATGTCGCGGACGTTGCGAGAAATTATGAAAACGGCGGCGCGTGTGCAATTTCGGTTTTGACGGAAGAAGATAGGTTTAAAGGAAGTTTGGAAGATTTGAAAACAATTCGGGAAAGTGTAAATCTTCCGATCTTGCGAAAGGATTTTATTTTTGACGAGTTTCAAATTTATGAAGCTGCAGATGCGGGCGCGGACGTTATTTTGCTCATCGCGGCGATGCTGGACGATGAAAATTTGGCTAACCTTTATCGTCTAACCGAAGAAGTTCTGGAACTCGATATTTTGGTCGAAGTTCATAATTTGGAAGAATTAGAACGTGCAAAATCAATTAATGCAAAAATCATCGGCATCAATAATCGAGATTTACATTCTTTTAAAGTAACCTTGGACGTTTCGCGTAAATTGATAAAATACGTGCCGAAAAATGCGTTAATAATTGCCGAAAGCGGTTTGCGGACAAAGGAAGATTTATTGGAATTGAGAGATTTGGGTTTTAGAGGTTTTTTAATTGGTGAAACTTTAATGCGAAGTAAAAACATCGAGACATCATTGAAAGATTTGATAAATTAACAAAATTTTAAACAGGATAGATAGGATGGGCAGAATTTATTTTTGTTTTTATCCTGCTTATCCTGTTCATCCTGTTAAAATTTTCTTATGACGAAAGTAAAAATCTGCGGTATCACAAATTTGGAAGACGCGCTTTTGTCGGCAAAATTCGGCGCAGACGCGCTCGGCTTTAACTTTTTCGACAAAAGCCCGCGTTATATCGCGCCCGAAAATGTGCGGGAAATCATTGAACAACTGCCGAAAGAGGTTTTAAAAGTTGGTATTTTTGTTAATGAAAGTTTAGAAAATATCGTGGAAATCGCCGAAATAGCCAAATTCGATGCAATCCAACTGCACGGCGAGGAAACGCCGGAATTTGTGTGCCGAGTAAAAGCGAAAACAAATCTCGAAATCGTCAAAGCCTTTCGCGTTTTGCCGGAGTTTACGCCAGAGAACGTTTTGCAATACGAAGTTGATGCGATTTTGCTTGACGCTTACAACCCGAAAGAACACGGCGGAACAGGCGAAACTTTTGATTGGGAAATTGCAAAGAAAATTAAAAAACTTGTGCCGAAAATGTATTTGGCGGGCGGAATTTCCGCCGACAATGTTTCCCAAGCAATTGAAAAAGTTTCGCCGTTTGCCGTCGATGTCTGTAGTTCGGTTGAGAAAGAAAGGGGATTAAAGGATTCGCAGAAAGTCAAAAATTTCATATTTACAGTAAAAAAATTATGAATTTCGAACCAAACGAACTTGGTTACTGGGGCGAATTCGGCGGGCGGTTTGTTCCCGAAACGCTGATGTCGCCGATTGAGGAATTGACTGACGCATATTTTGCGGTGCGTGATGATGCGGATTTTCAAGCCGAATTTCTCAATCTTTTGCAAGATTTTTCGGGTCGTCCGACTCCGCTTTTTCACGCAAAAGGATTGTCGGGAACTTTCGGTGGCGGACAGATTTATCTCAAGCGCGAAGATTTGGGACACACCGGTTCGCACAAAATAAATAACGCCATCGGACAGGCTCTGCTTGCCCGACGAATGGGCAAAAAACGCATTATTGCCGAAACCGGCGCGGGGCAACACGGCGTGGCAACGGCGACAGTTTGTGCGCTATTTGGTTTAGAATGTGTCGTTTATATGGGAACGGAAGATATGCGGCGACAATCGCTTAATGTTTTTCGGATGCAGCTGCTCGGCGCGGAAGTTCGCGGTGTTGACGCGGGTGCAAAAACGCTCAAAGATGCGATAAATGAAGCCCT
>JACCYR010000091.1 GCA_013696385.1 Acidobacteriota bacterium | reverse complement strand
TTTTGTAACTTCTTCGACGGTTTCGAGCGCATTCGCCTTTATTACATTCTCGATTGTTTCTTCGGCAACGCCGAAACAAGTGCAAATCAGAGCTTTTTCGCCCGTAAATTCTTCAATCTGAAAAGCGCGAAAATCGGCAAATGCCGACTGCAACGCTTCCAAACACAATGCCAAACAATGTTTGCGATGCGCGGGAAATCTTCCGAGTTCGCTTTCGATGTTTGTCTGCAAAGTTTCTTTATCCAAGCCGTGAAGTTCAACCAATCGTTTTCCGACAATCTTTTCCGATAAAACGTCTGCCGCCGCAATCAAAAATCCGCAACCGTTTGAATTGAATTTTGCGTCAATAATTTCTTTAGTTTTAAGTTCAATCCGCAAATGAACACGGACAAATGCGCCGCACACAAAACTCGCGCTTGTCCCGACGGCGTTGGCGCCTTTTACCTTTCCGGCATTTTGCGGACGCTGAAATTTTTCGTTGATTTTCGGCGGATAAAAACTCACGAGTTAATGGTAATATGGTAAATGGTAAATGGTAAATTGTTTCGAGAGAGAAATCTATTAGTTTCGACAATCAATTTCTTTGCACTCTTTGCGTCTTTGCGTGAAAATTTGTATAAAATATATCAGATGAGATTTTTTACCTTTTGCCTTTTGCCTTTTGCCTTTTGCCTTTCGGCTTGTCGTCCTGCTGCCGCGCCGGTTTCCGTGTCCAATGAACCTATTTCTATAAATAATGTTCCAATGCCGTCGTCAAAGCCAATTGGCGAAATGATTTGGACTGGTTTTGACGGTAAGGAGCAAAAACTCAAAGATTTGCAGGGAAAAGTGGTTGTGTTAGATTTTTGGGCGACGTATTGCCCGCCGTGTCTGGAAGAAATTCCGCATTTGAACGAACTGCAAACAAAATACGGAGCGGAAAATCTGCAAATTGTCGGGCTGAATGTTGGCGGCGAGGAAGACCAACCAAAAATTCCCGCTTTTGTCGAAAAACTTAAAATAAATTATGCTTTGGCAACTCCCGAAGATGCATTGATGCAATTTGTATTCGGCAATCGGGATGAGATTCCGCAAACCGCTGTGTTTGACCGCAACGGAAATTTGGTGCAAAAATTTGTCGGCTATGATTTGAAAATTAAGTATGATTTAGATAAAGCAATTGAACAAGCATTAAGTCAATGAACGACAAACGCGCGAAGGATAAATCTATTCTGACAGTCGAACAAATTTCTGCGGGCGGCGTGGCGTTTCGTCAGAACGATTCTGATTTTGAAATAGCAATAATTTCCGTTAAGCCAAGCCGACGCTGGCAGCTTCCGAAAGGCATCGTTGACAAAGGCGAAACAAATGAAACGGCGGCACTGCGCGAAATGCGCGAAGAAGCCGGCATCGAAACCGATTTGCTTGATAAAATCGAAACAATCGAGTATTGGTATTACGGCGCGAAAAATGGCGAGCGCGTGCGGTTTCATAAATTAGTGCATTTTTTTCTGATGAAATATCTTTCGGGCGAAACGGAAAATCACGACCACGAAGTTGCCGAAGCGCGTTGGGTAAAAGCTGGCAAAGCCATTGAAATGCTGGCGTTTAAAAGCGAAAAGGCGGTGGTTGAAAAAGCAATAGAATTAATACCTCAATTTACAAAGAAATTTCTATAAAGATAAGTCTATTAAGACTTTCTCAAGAGCCGAAAACTCAGAGTTAAACTCTAAATGTATTGACAAATTAAATTAGATAAATACTGAGGGCGAACTATTCGCTGTTCGCTACTCGCTATTCGTTCGTCTTTACAAGGAATATCTTTGAAAAATAGTTAATAGCCAATAGCGGACAGCGAATAGCCATTTCGTCCCAAACTTAATTTGTAAATACATTTAAAGTCTAAACCCCGAACTTTTAATTAATTGGTAAATAAAAACTTTTATAAGAGATAGTTTCGAGTTCATAATTTAGAGTTTAGAGCTTCTTCTTTTTTACATTTTGAGAAAGTCCTAAAAAACGCACAAAATTCACAAATTTTATGTTTTGTGTTTTCTGCGCCTTTTTGCGGCAATCCTTTTCATTCGCACTGCGAGATTACAATAAATTATGCGATTGATTTTGCGCTTATGTGAACCGAATTTAGTATTTCGGCACGGTTGCGTCAACTTCGTCCGACCAAGCCGCGATGCCGCCTTTTAAGTTGATAAGCCGTCCGGCAAAACCTTCTTTTTGCAAGGCTTCAATCGCTTTCGCGCTTCTCACGCCGCCTTTACAATGCACAACCGTTGTGCGCGTCGGGTCAATTTCATTCGCCCGTTTGACAATTTCGCCCAACGGAATCAATTTTGTCTGCGGAATTCTGGCGATTTCGTATTCATGCGGTTCGCGCACGTCAATTATCTGCACATCTTTTTCAATTTCCAACCAATTTTTCAACTCCGCCGCCGTTATTTCTTCTAAAATCGATGCTTGAGTTTGTTCAGGCTGACGCAAACCGCAAAATTCTTCGTAATCAATCAACTCTTTGATTGTCGGATTGTCGCCGCAAATCTGACAATCGGGATTTTTGCGAAGTTTCAACTCGCGGAATTTCATCTGCCAAGCGTCGAACAAAAGCAGACGATTGAGCAAGATTCCTTCTGCGCCTAAGATTACTTTGATAACTTCATTCGCTTGAATCGTGCCGACGATACCTGGCAAAACGCCTAAAACTCCACCTTCGGCGCACGACGGAACGAGTCCGGGCGGCGGCGGTTCGGGATACAGACAACGATAACACGCGCCTTTTTCAGCCCAAAAGACGCTTGCCTGACCTTCAAACCGAAAAATTGAGCCATAAACATTCGGCTTTTTTGTCAAAACGCAAGCGTCATTGACCAAATAGCGCGTCGGAAAATTGTCCGTGCCGTCGACCACGACATCATAATCTTTAAAAAGTTCGAGCGCGTTTTCACTCGTCAGGCGTGTTTCGTAAGCGTCAATTTTTGTATTCGGATTGATGTCTTTGAGGCGTTCACGCGCTGATTCGATTTTTGGTCGCCCGATATCTTTTGTGCCGTGAATGATTTGCCGTTGAAGATTGGATTCGTCAACCACGTCGAAATCAACCAAACCGATTGTGCCGATACCTGCCGCCGCGAGATACAAACCCAAAGGCGAACCTAAACCGCCCGTGCCAATCATCAAAACTTTCGCCGCTTTTAGTTTGCGCTGTCCTTCGAGTCCGACTTCGGGCAAAATCAGATGTCGGCTGTAACGCGCATATTCGTCGCTGCCCAACGTCGGCAAATCGTCGGTGGTTTTTGCTTCCACCGTGATGTTTCCGCCCGCAATCGAAGGCACAATCATCAATGTTTCGCCGTCTTTTAAGAGCGTTGCCGCGCCGTCGAGATGTCGAATGTCTTCGTCGCCGACATAGACATTGACGAAGTTTCGCAAAGTGTCTTGTTCATTAAAAAGATGCTTGCGTAAATCGGCAAATTGCGTCGTTAATTGGTCTAAAGCCTCGCCCGCAGTTGCGGCTTCGACTTCAATTTCCGTATTTCCATCGGCAAACTGCCGCAAAGGTGTCGG
>JACCYR010000090.1 GCA_013696385.1 Acidobacteriota bacterium | reverse complement strand
AAGCGCGTTTGAATGTGAAAGACGGCGAAACTTTTGACATCGAAACTTTTTCGCAGGTTCGTTCGGTCAACGCGCAACTCGAACTAGCCGAAAAAGAATTGCGGCGGGCGGAAAGATTATTGGAAACCGGCGACATTGCCCGCACAATTTACGACCAGCGAAAGTCGCAACGCGACGCGCTTCTCGGACAACTTGCCGACGCGCGTTCCAACGCGGCGGTTGCCGTCAAAGCGATTGACACGGCACGGGCGCAGGTTGACACGGCGCGAACCGCTGTCGGTAATGCCCGCGCTGCTGTTGCCGCCGCGCAAACAAACACCGAAACAGCGCGAAAAGCCATTGCCGACGCGGTAGTCCTTGCACCGATTAGCGGTTACATTTCGGAAAGAGTCGCGGATGTCGGCGAATTTGCTTCGACAAACTCGAAAATTGCCACGATTTTGCGAACAAGCGTTTTGCGTTTGAAAATTGACATTCCCGAACAATCAATCGGTAAGGTTGCCGTCGGTCAAGGCGTTTCGATTCAGACAAGCGCGTATCCAGACCGAAATTTTGCCGGAACGATTGTCCGCGTTGCGCCAGATATAAATGCAACTTCGCGGGTTTTGACTGTTGAAGCTGAAGTTGAAAATGTTAATGGATTATTGAAGCCCGGACAGTTTGCGACTGCAAGAATTACGCAGTCAAAACCTGAACCGGCAGTGATGATTCCGGCATCGGCGGTCAGAACCGACGGCGAAAATAATAAAGTATTTGTCATTAAAGACGGAGTTGCCGAAGAACGCCAAGTCCAACTCGGATTGCTTGAAAACAATTTGATTGAGGTCAAACAAGGCGTTCGGGAAAATGAAACGGTAGCGACGAACAATTTGGATAAGTTGGGCGACGGCGTGATTGTGAGGCAGCAATAGATGCGAATTTATTTTGACAATTGTAGTTTGCAGCGTCCGCTTGACGACCAAACACAACCGCGCATCGAAAGTGAAACGGAGGCAATTATCGCAATTTTATCATTTTGCGAAACGGGTATTTTAACGCTTGTTTCATCGGAAATTTTGTTGACTGAAATCAATGAAAATTCCGATTTGGAGCGCAAAGAAACTACTTTGGGAATTTTAAGCATTGCACGGGAAAACGTTGTTGCCGACGCAGTAATTGAAAAACGCGCTCAAGAATTTGAAAAATTTGGTATCAAACCAATGGATTCGTTACATCTTGCCAGTGCCGAAGCGGGACAAGCCGAATACTTTTGTACTTGCGACGATAAGCTTTTAAAGAAAGCAAAAGCACAAAGCAATTTAAGAGTGAAAGTAATTTCGCCAATCGAATTATTTGAGGAGATTTTGAAATGAACACAACTACTGAAGAAACAAGTGAAATTACGGTTGAAGCAATTCGTTTATTGTTTCGTGAAATGGGCGTTGCTAAAACGCTTCGGTTTTTGAGCCAAGTTAGCGGCGGACGCGGCGATTACACTAAGGAACGTCAGGAAACAGTTGACAATCGGACAGTTGCCAACATTGTCGCGGAAATTGAGAAATGGCGCAAACAATCCGCCGACGAATCGTTTGGAGTTAAGGAATAATCGTTAAAAAATTTAGACAGAAAGAATTATGCAATGGTTAGCTGAAATTTGTGTTAAACGTCTGGTTTTCGCCACGATGATTATTTTATCGTTGGTTGTTGTCGGAGCGTTCTCGTTTTTCTCTCTCGGCGTTGACCTTTTTCCGAAGGTTGATTTTCCGACGATTACCGTGACGGTCAGAAATCCGGGCGCGTCGCCACAGGAAATTGAAACGGAAATCACTGACAAAATCGAAGAAGCGGTTAATACCGTCAGCGGTATTGACGAATTGCGTTCTACTTCGATTGAAGGAATTTCGCAGGTTTTCGTTCAATTCGTTTTGGAAAAAGATGTCAATATCGCCGCGCAGGAAGTTGAAAACCGCGTGCAGACGGCGATTCCAAATTTGCCGGAAACCGCCGAACAACCAACTGTGCAGAAACTCGATTCGGATGCCGCGCCGGTTTTGCGGATTGTCGTTTCCGCTCCGACTTCTTTGACAGAAGTTACGGAAACGGCGAAAACTAAAATAAAACAACGGATTGAATCGGTCAGCGGAGTTGGTCAGGTAACGATTATCGGCGGGCGCGAGCGGCAGATAAATGTCTGGATGAACCCCGACAAAATGCGTTCTTACAATGTTACGCCGGTTGAAGTTTCGGCGGCTCTGCGGATTCAGAATCAAGAATTTCCGGGTGGTCGTGTGGATGAAGGCGCACGCGAAATTAATATTCGGACGCTCGGAAAAATTAAAGAACCGGAAGATTTTGAAAACGTCGTCGTCGCAACACGCGGCACTTATCAAGTTAAAATCAAAGATATCGGGTATGTCGAGGACGGCGCGGAAGAAGTCCGCACTTCATCTCTGCTCAACGGTCAGCCCGCCGTAACTTTAATCGTTTCAAAGCAATCGGGACAAAATACGGTTGCTGTCGCCCATGCTGTTAAAGAAACGCTGAAAGAAATCAAGCCGAATCTGCCGCCGACTTTTCAAATGCAAATCATCGGCGACAACTCGATTTTTATTGAAAATTCGCTCGATGCCATCGAAACGCATCTTATCGAAGGCGGTATTTTGGCTTCAATTGTCGTCTTTCTTTTTTTGTGGAACATTCGCACGACATTTATCGCCGCGCTCGCTATTCCGACTTCGATTATTTCAACTTTTGGGTTGATTTACGCGATGGGTTACACGCTTAATTCGATTACGATGCTTTCATTAACTTTAATGGTCGGCATTGTAATTGACGATGCGATTGTTGTGCTTGAAAATATTTATCGCCATGTCGAAGAAAAAGGTATGTCGCCGTATCAGGCGGCAATCGAAGGGACGCGCGAAATCGGTTTGGCGGTTTTGGCAACAACGCTTTCGCTGATGGCGGTTTTCGTGCCAATCGGATTTATGGGCGGAATTGTCGGACGATTTATGTCGTCTTTCGGTTTGACCGCTTCATTTGCGATTGCCGTTTCACTGCTTGTTTCATTCACGCTAACCCCGATGCTCGCGGCGCGACTTATTAAGCACAAGGCGAAAGGCGAAAGGCAAAAGGATAAATCAAATCCGGTTATTGAAAACCAACCGCTTGAAATTCACGGCGACGGAATGGTGGCGACAGGCGAAATCCAAAATCCAAAATCCAAAACCCAAAACAGCAAAGATTCGTGGTTTTACCGCATCATTGACGGCACATACACGACCTTTTTGAAATTTTCGATGGCGCATCGCTGGCTGATTGTTCTTCTGTGCGTATTGGTATTTCTCAGTATTATTCCGTTATTTATGTTGGTCGGTAAAAACTTTCTGCCGGTTGATGACCAATCGCAGTTTGAAGTTTCGGTGCGTGCGCCCGAAGGCTTTTCGCTGCAAGCCTCGTCGGTGCTTTTGGAACGGATTGCCACCGACATCCGCAAAATGCCGGGTGTTTCGCATACGTTAATAACGGTTGGTGGCGGTCAGCAGCAAGTCGTCAACAGCGGTTCAATTTACGTTAAATTATCGGACATTGGCGACCGCCCAAAATCGCAGGAACAAATGATGGTTGATGCCCGCGAACTTCTCAAGAAATCCGAATATCATCCCGACCAACTTCGCACCGCCGTGCAGCAAGTTGCGGCATTTTCCGGTGGCGGTTTTCGCAATGCCAACGTGCAGTTTCTGGTTGGCGGACCGGATTTGAAAAAACTCGAGGAGATTTCGGCAAAAATTGTTGAGAAATTAAAAACCGTCCCGGATGCGGTGGATGTTGATTCGACTTTGATAAGCGGCAAACCCGAAGTGCAGCTTGTAATTGACCGCGCCCGCGCCGCCGATTTGGGCGTGCGGGTCGGCGATATTTCGCAAGCACTAAATATCTTGGTTGCCGGACAGGAAGCGACGACTTTTAATGCCGGAACTGAACAATATGAAGTGCGCGTGCGGGCAATAAATTCTTTCCGCAGCGACATCGAAGGCTTAAATAAAATGGTTGTGCCGTCAACCAAACTCGGCACGGTAACGCTCGACCAAGTTGTCAAAACCAAAGAAGGAACAGGTCCGAGCGCGATTGACCGCGTTAATCGCCAACGCCAAGTTACGATTCTGGCAAACACTCGTCCGGGCGGTTCGGCAACGACAATTCAAACCGCGCTCGACAAAATTGTCAGCGAACTCAACCTTCCCGAAGGTTATAAAACAGGTTACGCCGGACAATCGAAAGAACTCGGCAAAGCCGGATTTTACTTTATGCTGGCAATCGCGCTGTCGTTTATTTTTATGTATATCGTGCTGGCGGCACAGTTTGAATCATTCATTCACCCAATTACGATTTTGCTGACCTTGCCGCTTTCGATTCCGTTCGGTATTTTGTCAATTTTGATTGCCGGACAAACGGTCAATATCTTTTCGGGACTCGGTTTATTGCTGCTGTTCGGCGTTGTCAAGAAAAACGCGATTTTGCAGATTGACCACACAAACCAGCTGCGCTCTCTCGGAATGAACCGTTACGATGCGATAATTCAGGCAAACCGCGACCGTCTGCGTCCGATTTTGATGACGACAATTGCGCTGGTCGCCGGTATGATTCCGCTTGTCGTTTCAACGGGCGCGGGCGCGGGAACAAACCGCTCGGTCGGTGTTCTGGTCGTCGGCGGTCAATCGCTCTGTTTGCTGTTGACTTTGCTCGCTGTTCCCGTTTTCTACTCGCTGTTTGACGACGCGACGCAATGGCATATTTTCAGCCGAATTGGAGATTTTTCGTCGCGCGTGTTCGACGGCGCGAGGCGAAAAATCTCGACCGCGGCGAGTTCTCTGTTTAGCAAAAATTGATGGATTTGCTTGTTGGTTTTATTATGAAAAAGCAATTATTTCTTGGATTTATAATTTTCCTTCTTTTGAGTTTCAGCGCAGCAAAGGCGCAGGACGCAACGCCTTCGCCCACGCCTTTACCGACATCAACTCCAATAGTTGACGATGTGCAAAACGTCCAGCCGGAAAATCTAAAAGACGTGCCGCGCATTGCCCCGCAATTTCAATCAGACGATAAAACTCTGCCTGAACTTGGGCTGGTCGGCGTTGATATGATGCAGCAACAACCGCTTTCCTTAAAAGAAGCGATTACGCTTGCTTTAGAAAATAACAAAGACATCGAAGTTTCGCGCCAAAACGTGCGGATTGCCGAGTTTGATTTGCGGGCGGCAAATGGTTTTTACGAACCAAAATTTACTGGACAAACCTTTTATGAACGCGCAACCGTGCCGAATGTCAGCATTTTCAGCAATGTTGATAAAATAACGACGAGTTCGTTTGTCGGAAATGCCGGTTTTCAAGGTTATATCAAAAAATTTGGCACAATTTTCAGCGCAACCGCGAATAATCAGCAGGTTTCATCGGGCAATCCGCTTTCGGTTTTGAGTCCGCAATATAATTCGAGTCTGGTTTTCAGCGTTACGCAGCCGCTTTTTCGCGGGCGCACGTTTGACCAGCCGCGCCGCACAATCGAAATCGCCAAACGCAATCTTTCATTGACCGACACACAATTCCGGCAGCGTTCAATCGAAATTATCACGAATGTGCAGCGCACTTATTGGGATTTGACATACAGCTTGCGAAATTTGCAGGTTCAGCGCGATTCGGTCAAAGACGCAAAAGACCAGCTCGCGCATAATCAGCGATTGGTCGAAGAAGGACAACTTGCGCCGATTGATGTCGTCGCGGCGGAAACGCAGGTCGCAAATTTCGAGCAGAATGTTTACACGGCTTTGGAAGATGTCAACCGCGCCGAAAATACCTTAAAAAACCTGATTGCCGAAAACCGCACCGCGCCGATTTGGAATGCTTCGATTGTTCCGACCGATTCGGTTGATTTGGATGTGCCGAACACGACTCTGCCCGAAGCGTTGGATTTGGCTTTGCAAAATCGTCCCGAAATCGAAATTAATAATGTTCAAAAAGATATTAATGCAATTGACCAACGATTTCTTAAAGAACAGACAAAACCGCAGGTTGATTTAATTGCAAGTTATACGACATCGGGCATTGCAGGAACGGCAAATCCGAATGCGATTAGCATTTTTTCCAATAATTCAACTGCCAACACAATCAATCAAATTATTCCGCGCGTTAATGCAAATAATCCGATGCTGCCGCCAATAAATTTAATTGCAACGCCGCCGCAACAAACATTATCAAGCAGTTTAACAGGCAGTAATTTTAGTTCTTTCACCGATATTTTCGCTAATCGTTACCCGACATTTCGCGCCGGTGTGCAGTTTAACATTCCTTTACGAAACGTAACTGCAAAGGCGCAGCTTGGAAGAGCGTTGGTGCAGGGCGAGCAAATTCAAACGCAGCGCGAACAAATCGCGCAGAACATTCAGGTTGACGTGCGAAACGCTCTACAATCGGTCAGAACCGCTGAAGCGCGACTCCGCACGGCGGCAATCTCGCGCGAAAACAGTCTGAAACAATACGAATCAGAGCAGAGAAAACTCGACGCGGGACAATCG
>JACCYR010000046.1 GCA_013696385.1 Acidobacteriota bacterium | reverse complement strand
AGCAAACTCAAAGTCGTCGGCGTAATATCTGATAAATCTTTCACTTGATTTGCAGCTTCGCGCTTTTTTCTGCCCCAAATAATTGTCGGAACGTCATTTAAAGTATGATTTCTGACGGACAAATCTTCTATGTTTCCGTGGTCGCTTGTCAAGATAAAAGTCGTTTTTTCCAAATCAATTTTCTGCAAAGTTTCTCTGATAAATTCGGCAAGAAGCGGCAGATGCTTTTCAGCCCAATCGAAATTTTGGTCGTGTCCGATTTTATCGGTAATAAAATGTTCGTAAAGCGTAAAACGATAATTTTTAGTTAAGTTGGCTAAAATCTCGGCGGCATCACTCGGCGAAAAAAGCGGAACGTCAAAACCTCTTTGGCGCAAACTTTCATTTGTAAAATCGTGAAAAACGGCTTTGCGTCCAATCAAATCCGGCAGTTTGCGAAACGGCATATCGGCGGCTTCCAGAGCGCATGTCGTCGCCGATTTCCAGCGCGGAATTTGCTCAAAAAATTGCGGCGTATAAGCATTAGCAAAAACATTCGGCTCAATATTTTTCAGCTTTAATTGCAGAAAAATCGAATTTTCTTTTATTACATCGCGCAAAGTTTGATTCGGAAAACCTTGTTTATGAAAACCGAGAAGTTTTGGCGCGTTAATGCCTGTTAAAATTGTGGTTTGCCCCGACGCGCTTTGCGGACGACCTTTAACGCCCAAACACGGATTGGTCGGAATTAAAACACCGTCAAAAATTATTTTGTTGTTTTCATTCTGAAAATTTGCCAAAGGTTCAATATCCGCGATTTGCGCCAAAGGATTATTTTTACCGCGCCGACCGATTCCCAATCCGTCAATAAAAAACAGTAAAACGCTCGTTTCAGTCATAAAACATGAGGTTATCAGTTTTCAAATTAAATTTCTTCGTTTTAAGAGAATAAAAATTACGCAGTTAATAAGGATAAGTTGAAGATTTTTTTTGTAAGTCAGTTAATAGTTAAAAGTGAACAGTGAATAGTTTTGGTCAAAACTATTCACTGTTCACTTTTAACTATTAACTATTTATCAGAAAAATACTTTTGCAATTAGTCAATTCTGTTTTCAACGGCGTAATTTCTAAAGAAATAATGCGGCTTAAAATTATTTTCCTGTAAGGTTTGGAATGTGTTTTCGTCAATCGCCAAAACTTTTATTTCTGAAAAAGTTTTTATAATTGGTTCGTCAGGAAAATAATGTTTCAGAGCAATTAAATCTTCCGGCGACGAGAAAATGAACTCGTCAATTGCGCCGCCCTTGAGTAATGTTTTTAGCTTTGTGATTTCTTGTTTGTTGGAAACTTTTGCTCGATAGACCGGCAATTGGATTATTTCAGCGTTTTTTGCGGCTAGCAATTTACCAATTTCTAAATCAAACGAATCTTCTTTTACCAGAAGAAAACTCAAACCGTTCAAATTTTCACTGCCGATATATTCGGTAAGTGCTGTAAAAATAACATTCGTCTTCAGATTATTCGGAACTAAATCAGCGTGAATTTGCCCAAAACGCAATCTGTCGGCAACGGCTTCTCCAAATGCACAGACGCGCACAGCGTCCAATTCAAAAAAATCAATCTCATTTTCTCCTAAAATCTGCAAAAAGTATTCAACCACTAAAATATCAGGAAAAATTATCCAATCGAAAGCCTTTAAGTTTCGCAGCAGTTCTTTTTTTTCTTTATCTAAAATAATTTTTTCCGTTTCAATCGTCGGAAAAAGAAAAAAATCGGCGACATTTTTTTCAAATTCGGCGACAAGTTTTTTATTAAGCGGCGTATCAAAAAGTGCGTAAGTTTTCCCAATGGCTGAGTTTGACATCTATCAAAAGATTTTAACGGCAAAACCCGTTTTGGCAAGTTTGCAATTGAAACTTAAAAAAAGTAAGTTTTATCAGTTGCAGCGAATTTGAAAAATTATTGACAAACTGCCTTTCACAACAACAAATCCGATATGAAAGCAATGATTTTAGCCGCCGGTTTCGGCACGCGGCTTTTTCCTTTAACTATTGACCGCACAAAACCGGCAATTCCTTTTCTCGGCAAACCGCTCGTCGGATATGTCGCCGAATACGTCGCTAAATTCGGTTTTACGGATGTCGTCGTTAATCTTCATCATCAACCAGAATCGGTCAAAAAAGCTCTCGGCGGCGGTGAAAAGTTTGGCGTAAAAATTCACTATTCAATCGAACAGCCAAAGATTTTAGGAACTGCCGGAGCGTTGGATAATGCGCGGCATCTGCTCGAAGATGAAACTTTTTTAATCGTCAATGGCAAAATTATTACCGATATTGATATTTCAAAAGCCATCGAAACACATAAAAAAAGCGGCGCGTTGGCGACCATGGTTTTAAAGGAAAACCCGAAACGCGAAAGATTTACGATTGTCGAAACAAAAGACAATTTTGTTACCGGCTTTGGCGATTTTCCCGAAAATAGCGGTCAGTTAAAAGAAAAACAAATCCAAAAGCCAAAAGCCAAAATCCAAAATCCGTTGATGTTCACCGGCATTCACATTCTCGAACCGCGAGTTTTCGACTATATTCCGCGCGGCGTTTATTCGGATATTGTTCCGACATTTTACAATCCTGCCATAAAAAACGGCGAAAAAATCGTCGCGCACATCACGCGCGGAAGTTGGTTTGAACTTTCGACTATTCCGCGTTATCTCGAAATCAGTCTGGCGATGATGAACGGCTCGAATGTTTTCAAAGGCGAAAATTGTTCAATTTCATTAA
>JACCYR010000440.1 GCA_013696385.1 Acidobacteriota bacterium | reverse complement strand
GAAGAGAAAGCTAAAGCTAAAGAACAGTAAAATTTAAAACAACAATAAACCAAAAGGTGAAAGAGTCGTCATTTTAACTTCTCTTTCACCTTTTGGTTTATAAAAAAGTAATTTACAAACACCAATTACTCATAAATTGAGAGCAATTGAATATTGTGCCATCACAATTTATCTTCTGTTTATCTTTCAAAAGTTATAAAGTGAAACGGTTAAATTTTATCTCTGGATTTTGAAGATGCGATTGTTATTAGTCGAAGATGATGAAAGGATTTCGCGGTTTATCGCAAAAGGTTTGCGCGAAAATGCGTATGCCGTCGATGTTGCGACAAGCGGTGCGAACGCGCTTTATCAAACTGAGATAAATACTTACGATTTAATGATTTTGGATGTGATGATTCCCGAAAAAAACGGATTTGAAGTGTGCCGCGAAATTCGTGCGAAAGGTGGAAATTTACCGATTTTGATGCTCACGGCGCGTGATGCGGTTGAAGACAGAATCGAAGGTTTGGACACGGGCGCGGACGATTATTTGACGAAACCGTTTGAGTTTGGTGAATTACTGGCGCGGTTGCGGGCTTTGCTGCGGCGGCAAAGCAAAATGCTGCCGTCAAAAATCAAAATCGGCAATTTGGAAATTGACAATCTGGCACAGAAAGTTTGGCGCGGCGAAAAGGAAATTTCAATGACCGCGAAGGAATACGCTTTGCTTGAGTATTTTGCGCGAAACGCTGGACGAGTAATCGGGCGCGAAGAGATTTCCGAGCATGTTTGGGACGAGAATTTCGACCCGTTTTCCAATTTAATCGAAGTTTATGTCAATCGTCTGCGCCAAAAAATTGATGAAAATTCGGCTTCGTCTTTGATTCAGACGCGGCGCGGCGTAGGTTATATTTTGGAAATTCCGCAATCCGAAACTTGATAATTTAATCTGTAAAAGGAATTGCCGCAAAAAGGCACAAAAACACAAAAATAAAAAGAACATTAAATTGTTTTTGTGAGTTTTGTACCTTTTTGCGGCGAAAAATAATCAAAGAATTTATGTTCAATTCCATCCGAGCTCATTTGACGCTGTGGTATGCGGCAGTTTTGACATTGGTTTTAATCGCCTTTGCCGTAACCGTGTATTTTTTGCTCGCGCAGACGATTTCGCGGTTGACGGATAATTCGCTGAAAGATGTTAATGATTCTTTGATTGCATCAATTGCTGCGGAAAAAGACGAAGACGAGGAAAAATCGGACGGCGAAATTTTTAACGAGAAACTTCAGGAAGACTTTCGTTTTCGTGATTTGGCATTTATAGTTTTTGACGAAAAACAAAACGTCGTCGCCAAAAGTTTCGACGCAAATAATCGAGCAAACTCACAGCTACCGAAATTTGAAGTTTCCGCCGCCCAAATTCCGCCGGAAATAATTAAAAATTCCGCCCAAAACGCCGAATACTTTCAAACTTTTTTCCTTCCTGACAAAACCGAAGTAAAAATTTTTGCTCAAATAATAAACTTTAACGGGCAGAATTATGTTGTTGCGATTCTGCGTTCTCTAACCGAACAAAATCAACTTCTGGCAAAGATTCGTTTTATTTTCTTTGTCGTCATTCCGTTGGTTTTGCTCGCGGCAATTTTCGGCGGTTATTATCTGGCGCGAAAAAGTCTTGCGCCGGTTGTTGAAATGAACAAAAAAGCGGCATTGATAAGTTCGACAAATTTAAATGAACGCTTACCGATTGCCAATGAAAAAGACGAGTTGGGCGAATTGGCGACGACGTTTAATCAACTTTTATCACGGCTTGAAACATCATTTGAACAGCAGCGGCGATTTATGGCGGACGCTTCGCACGAATTGCGAACGCCTTTGGCAATTGTGCGCGGCGAAGCGGAAGTTGCGCTGCAAAAAGATTCACGTTCCAAAGATGAATACCGCGAATCTCTGGAAATAATTGATGATGAAAGCAAGCGTTTGACGCGCATTGTCGAAGATTTATTCACTTTGGCGCGTGCCGACGCGGGACAATATCCGTTGCAGAAAACCGATTTTTATTTAGACGAATTGTTGGCGGAATGCGGACGCGCCGTGCGGACTTTATTTGCGAAAAACAATCTGTCATTTAATTTAGAAACCGAAAATGAGCTGCTTTTTCACGGTGATGAAACTTTGATTCGGCGTTTGATTATGAATCTTCTGGATAATGCAATCAAATATACGCCGCCGATTGGTGAAATTTTCGTTTCCTGTAAATCTGAAGATGGAAATTACGAAATAAAAGTTTTTAACACCGGCGAAGCAATTCCGCCGGAAGCGCAGACGCATATTTTTGAGCGATTTTACCGAACAGACAAAGCGCGGTCGCGTCAGAAAGAGAATGAAATCGGAACAGGCGCGGGACTGGGACTTTCTATCGGACGTTGGATTGCTAAAGCGCACGACGGATGTTTAGAACTTCTGTTTTCAAACAATTTACAAACCGCATTTATTATAAGTTTGCCATTTACTTCTAAAACCAAATACATTTTTCGTAAAAAGCCGCGCTGTTAATCTTACGTTTATCTTTTCTGGTGTAATCTGTTCTAAACTTGAAAAAAGTTTCGAGAAATTTGAACGGCAACAAAAGGCGAGAGTTTTGCTTTCGCCGAATTCTATAAAAAATAAAGGAGCATTATGAAATTAAAAAAAAATCACAATTTTAATCGTACTTTTGGCAGCATTTGCGCTCGGCGGCGCGGTTATCGCCAAAAATAAAACTAATTCGATCGCGGAAAATCTTTCACCGCAAACCCGAATTACGAAGGAGCAGGCGAGAAAAATCGCTTTGGAAAGAGTAAACGGAACGGTTGTTGATGAAGAATTTGAAAAGGAAAACGGCAAAATGGTTTACGGCTTTGAAATCAAGGACGCTTCGGGAAAAGTGATGGAAGTCAAAATTGACGCGGAAACCGGCAATATTATCAGCGTCGAACAAGACGACGAAGATAGCGACGCGAACGGCGACGATGATGAAGATAACGACGAAATGAAGTCGGACAACACAAATCTTGCCAGCCAAGCCAAAATTACTAAAGAAGAAGCGCAAAATACCGCGCTGAAAAAAGCAAAAGGAACGGTTGAAGATTCAGAATTGGAAGAAGAAAACGGCAAACTCGTTTATTCTTTTGACATTCGCAACAAAAAAGGCACGATAACGGAAGTTCAGGTTGACGCAAAAACGGGCAAAATCGTCAGCGTCGAAGAAGAAGACGCTGCGACGGAATCTGCCGAAAAGAAACAAGAAAAAATGGAAAAAGACAAGAAAAAACCGTAAGAATCGGCAGCAATTTGGAAACTGGTTCTTGTGATTTTGTATGAAAAACCGTCCGCGAAAAACCACGAAATAAACTTCGTGTTTTTTCGCGGATAAATTCTTAATAGAAAACGGAGTTGATGCGCGAATTTTTTCAAAAAAATTTCAAACTTTGGTGTTTGATTCTGCTAATTGTTTTTCCGCTTGCGCTCAATGCGCAAACGATAAATC
>JACCYR010000274.1 GCA_013696385.1 Acidobacteriota bacterium | reverse complement strand
CCCGGAAGCCCGATTCTGTCATACGATAAATGGTCAGTTCCACCCGTGTTGGAAAGCGTTATAGTCGTCGCGCCCATCTCTTTGAAGGGTTCGAGCCACGCCCGAAAAATCGGCGCAGCCGCCGCGTTTCCTTGCAAATGAACGCCGCGAATTTTGCCTGTGCCGTTGTCAAGGTTGTAATAAGCGGAAAGTTTTTCATAATCAGCCTGCTTGACGAATTGCAGCGTTTTTTCGCTGCCCGCCATCATCGAAAACATATCGCCACCTTTCATTTCGCCAAAATGCTGTTTGACGTAGGCTTGCGAACCCAAAAGACCTTGTTCTTCGCCGCTCCAGAGCGCGACGCGAATCGTGCGGCGCGGCTTTAAACCTAACGCTTGAATAATTCTCGCGGCTTCCATTGCCACGGCAACGCCCGCGGCGTTATCGGTTGCGCCCGTTCCGGCGTGCCACGAATCCATATGTCCGCCGAGCATCACGATTTCATCCTTAATGCGCGGGTCAGTTCCCGAAATTTCGGCAATCGTGTTATATGCCATCGGGTCTTTATCGTCGTATTCGGCTTGGATATTAACCGCCATTTTTAGTTTTTCGCCAAACTTAATCATCCGCGCAAGGCGATTGTAATGCTCGGTCGCCAAAGTTATTTGCGGAATCATTTTACTTTCAGCTTCTTTTTGCTGCGGCGACAAACGTTTGCGGCTGAAATACTCTTCTATACTCTGCGGAATTTCCTGCGCCACGCTTGCCTGTTGCACAAAAACCGTTCCGCCGCTGCCCTGAAAACTATTGTCAACCATCACTGCCGCGCCTTCCTGCAATAAAAAGTTCATCCGTTTTGCACCCTGCACAAATCTGTCCATAAACATTTTCATTCTTTCGGGCGTAATTCCCGCGTTGTTGCGCGGAACGGTTGCCGGGTCAGGTGCTTCAGCCATTTTCGCCAGTTCTTCGTCAGTCCGGCGACTTCCCATTGGCTCGAAATTAGCTCTAAGTTCACGCACATCGGAAACCAAGACGATTTTGCCGCGAAGCTGACCTTTATATTTTTCGTAATCGGCATCTGTTTTCGGTGCAAAATAAACGACATCAGCCGTTATTGTGCCATTTGTTGAGGGCGACCACGCTTTCGGATAGGCGATTAGCGGAATATCAGACGGCGCGACGATTTGCGCGTCAAAATTTTTCAGCGTCCAGCCGCGTCCGAACGGTCCCCACGCTTCGAGATGAGCGTTTTGCAATCCCCATTTTGCCATCGTGTCGCGCGTCCATTCGTTGGCGCGTTTCATCGCCGGCGAGCCGGTCAATCTGCCGCCGATAACATCCGTCAGATAGCTCAAAGTCTGCATTACTTGCGAGTTTTTCGAGCCTTCTTCTTTAATTTTATTAATAATTTCCGGCGGTGCTTGATACGGCGCGGGCGCGGCTGCCTGTCCGAATACAAGCGTCGGGAGCAGGAAAGCGTAAAGCAAAAATACGCCCAATAATTTACGTTTTAACATTTTTGAATTCTCCTAGAAATTTGATTTTTGACTTTTAAAAGAAAAGTTTTGCTTGTTTATACCGCAAAGCGCGATAAAAAGTTTCAAGAATTGTCGAGCGGCAAAATGTCAGCCGTAGATTTTTGACATTATATTTATTGTCTATGTTTCCAACAAATAACCGGGGCGTTACAAATTGTTTAAAAAAAGTTGTAAAAAACTCATTTTTTGATAAAATAGCGGCAAAATTAGTAACTCGTTAGAAAAAGAATTTGATTATGCTCGGACGTTTAATATCTGCACAATGAGCGAAGATGAACAAATCACCGAACTTTTGATATGTTTCCGGCAAGACTTTGCGCGAGTTGACGGACGAGCGCAAGTTTTCTTTGCCAGAAGCGGTTGATATTATTTTGCAAAGTGCCGCCGCTTTAGCTGCCGCCCACCGAGCCGGTGTTATCCACCGCGACATCAAGCCGGAAAATATTATGCTGACGCAGGACAGCTTGGTCAAAATACTAGATTTCGGAGTCGCCAAATTTGGTGATAAAGCGCGGCAAAAATCGGATTTATCAATGAAAACCACGCCCGGTTTGATTATCAGCACAACCGCCTATATGTCGCCTGAACA
>JACCYR010000268.1 GCA_013696385.1 Acidobacteriota bacterium | reverse complement strand
TGCCGAATACAGAGGACAATACAACAAATAATTTATGGAAAACGGCGTTTGTCGTATTAGTAGGAATTGTCGGTTTGAGCGCGGCGATGATTTATTTCACGCAGAGTAAGCAGACCAATCCGACAACGCAGCTGCAAACCGACATCAACGGACAACCTGTTCAACCGCTCAATCCGGCAACCGGAATGAACGAGCAGGGCGCGTCGAGTTTAATGCCTTATTCATCGGAGATGATGGCAAATTCAAATGCGGCAGGAATGCCGATACCGCAAACAATGCCGGGCGGCGACGGTTACGACCCGTGGGCGCGTGGCGGGCAGCCTCCGCCGGGGGCGCCGCCAATATATGTTCAGCCAGGCGGACAAGTTATCACGATTCCGGGAGAATCAGGCAGTCAATTTATGCCGCCCGACGGCAGCACCGGATATATTCTTGTTCCCGCAAACACAAACGCAAACGTGAATGTAAAACCCTCGCCAACGCCGAAAGGAAAAGCAACGCCGACGGCAAATACGCAGACTTCGCCAACACCGGCGGAAAATCCGCAATCTACGCCGGAAACAAAACCGACCCCAGCTCCGAAAACGGAAAAAACACCAGCAAAACCGGCTGAAAAACCAAAACCCACGCCGCCCGCTTCATCAGGAAAACAAACCCAAAGCGGAAAAGAGCAGGATTCATAAGTATTGAAGACAGAAGCCTGCGTCCTTGCTCACGCGCAGGCTTCTGCCTTCTACTCACATCCTGATTTGAATCCATATAACTTCACAATCGGTAGCGCACTTTTTTCTTTTTCAGTTCCGCATCTTCATTTTCAAAATTTTGCAACCGCATCGAAACATCCGCCGTCATTCGCAAATCAGATTTTTCGCCGCGCTGCAAGTGAAAATAACCTGCTGCCGCAATCATCGCTGCATTATCGGTGGAGAGATGTTTAGAGGGAAAATAAACGGGCAACTTTAATTTCTTTGCTGCTATTCGTGCTGCATTTTGTAACGATTGGTTACAAGCCACGCCGCCCGCAACAATTAAGGTTTTTGGATTTAGTTCAAGCGCGAGTTTTTCCATTGTGCCGACCAGAGATTTTACGACTGTTGCTTGAAAACTTGCCGCAATGTTTTTTATTTCCTGCGACGGCGTTTGGTTTTCCGCAACCGGCTCAATTTCATTTTCGCGCACAAAACGCGAAACCGCCGTTTTTAAACCGCTAAAGCTAAAATCAGGTTTGCCGTCGCTGATTTTCGCAATCGGGAATTTTATTTTATGCGCGTCGCCCGTCAAGGATACTTTTTCAATGACAGGTCCGCCCGGATATTCGAGTCCGAGCATTTTTGCCACCTTATCAAACGCTTCGCCCGCCGCGTCGTCGCGCGTGCGCGAAACAACCTTGTATTTGCCTGCTTCGGGAATAAAAAATAAATTTGTATGTCCGCCTGAAACAATTAAAGCCAATGCCGGATATTCAATCGGCGGATTTTCAAACACGACTGAAAAAACGTGACCTTCGATATGATTTACACCGATACAAGGAATGTCCAAACCGAACGCCAATGCCTTTGCAAAACAAACTCCGACCAGAAGCGAACCGACCAGTCCGGGACCTTGCGTAACGGCGACAGCATCAATTTCTTTGAGCGAAACACCGGCTTTTTCCAATGCTTGATCAACTACCGGCTCAATTTTTTCGAGATGTTCGCGCGAAGCCAGTTCCGGCACGACACCGCCGAAAGGTTTGTGTAGTTCGATTTGCGACGAAATGACGGACGACAAAATTTCTCGCCCGTCGCGCACAACCGCCGCCGCCGTTTCATCACACGAACTTTCGATGCCTAAAACCAACATAATTCAAAAATAAAAAGCGTTCCCGAAAAGAACGCAGAAAAAATCAATAAAATTATAAAACGTCTTTTTTATTGTCGCTTTTGTTCAATTTCCGCCGGACTTTTAACATCGTCGTTGAGCAGCGAACCCAATCCAAAACCAAGAAACAAAATCGTCAAAATAATAATAAAAGCCCCTACACTTATTAAAGCCCAGATTATTCCGCGATAAGATTTTGCCGTGTCTTCGCGCACAACTTTTTCTTCGCCGTCAACATTTATAACCTCTTTTGCCATTTATTTTCTCCTTCCAAATGTTACTTATAATTTATATTTTCTTTCGTATAAATGCAAAAATCAAATAACTTTTATGGTAATCCGCCTCATATGTTGTATTGTTTCGCGTCCGCTTACAAATTCGTCGTTACACTTGACGGTGAAACGCAAAATTTCTAAAGTGCTTATTTTAATTTATTGTTAATTTTTGCCGATATTTGCTAAAATTTACGGAAGTGGTTTGAAATTTTCGCTTTCAAATGACAGACTAAAACTATGAAAGTTTTATTAGCAGACGAATATGGATTTTGTTTCGGCGTAGAACGCGCCGTCGAAATGGTCGAAGAGGCTTTGGGCGAAGGCGACACGGTTCGCAGCTTAGGTCCGTTGATTCACAACGACCAGGAAATGTCGCGCCTGGCAACGCACGGCATTTCAACAATTAACGCGCCTGTGCAGATAAAGCGCAGCGAAACCGCCGTCATTCGCGCTCATGGAGTTACGCCGCAGGTTGAACAGGAATTGCGCGAAAAGGCTTCAAAAGTGATTGATGCGACTTGTCCTTTTGTTACAAAGGTGCAGAAACTCGCTTCCCGCGCCGCCGCCCAAGACCGTCATGTCGTCGTCGTCGGAAATCCCGAACATCCCGAAATGATTGGCGTTTTCGGTTACGCACCCGAACATACATTTGTTATTAGTGGTGTTGAAGAAGTCGCTGCACTACCGACACTTAAAAATCCTCTGGTTGTTTCGCAGACAACGATAAAGCTGCAAAATTTTCTTGATGTTGCCGAAGCGGTTAAGCAAAAAGCGGAAGGCGAAACGCAGATTGTCAATACAATTTGCTCGGCAACCCGCGATCGTCAAGACGCGGCACGCGCACTCGCGGGCGAAGTTGATGCGTTTTATATCATCGGCGGCAAACATTCTTCCAACAGCCGAAAACTTCTCGCCGTCTGCAAAGAGCAATGCGAAAAAAGTTTTTTGATTGAAACCGAAGATGAAATTAACGCGGAAGACCTTCGAGGTGCGGAAAAGGTTGGCGTAACGGCTGGAGCTTCAACGCCGAACTGGTTGATTGAGAAAATCACAAAACGGCTAGAAGAAATCGGCACTCAAATCGAAAATGAGATGGATTTAATTTGAAACCTCAAACACATATTTGTGGTTATAATTTTTGCCTGTTGGAAATATACAATCTCAAAACTCTTGTATTTACAATTGTATAAAAGCGAAGAAGCCGAGTAACTAAAAAATTACCCGGCTTTTTTTATCTTACAAAATTAATTATTGATTTACTTCGGCAAATTTCGGCAGTGTAACTGACCGATTTAGATAAACGCCGAACTCAGTCCCCGATTTGACTTCGGCATCTTCGCCTTTGGTAAATCTTTCACCGAGAAGTCCCGCGCCCGCGCCGAGAATCCCGCCAATCAAAGCACCTTTACCACCGCCAATTGCGCCGCCGAGAACCGCGCCGCCTGCCGCGCCACCGCCGATGAAAATAATTTTGTCATTTTTTCGATCGTCGCCCGAAGCCGTTCCTTCATTATCGCTTTTTGCTTTTTTAGTATCCAGGTCGCTCAACGAACCATTAATTGCGCGGCGTGTCCCATTAGGCAATTTGACTTCGACAAAACTTACGTCAATCGTTCCGGGGTCGCCGCCTTTTTTTGCTGCTCTAACCGAATTAACACGCCCAACAACTGTGCTTCCCGTCGGAATAACGATAACGCCGTTGTTTGAATAAACCGGCTCGGTTACGGTGGTCGTAAATGTATCACCGGCTCTTGCCGTTTTTGAACTAAGTGTTTCGTTCATACGAACGCGAAATTTTTCACCGCTTTGAACCGTGTATAATTTGGCGACAGGTCTAACGATTGTGGTTCTCGTAGTTGTCTTTCGACGAATCGTCGGTTTGCGCTTTTGGGCAAAAGAATCAATCGAACCGAATACGAAAAAAACCGCTAAAATCGCTATCAAAAACTTAAAATTAAATGAACTTTTCATCACTCTCTCCTTCTTTCTCCGTTTATTTGTAACAATGCTCACAATAACCTTATGTCAGCTTGTTTAAGACGCTTTGCATTGTTTAGCCGTTGCTATAATTTATTTGTGCTTCTTGGTAAATCACCCGCGAGATTAGCATTTTCCGCATTTAAAATCAAAAAACACTTTTTCAAAAAACTTAAATAGCCGGTTTATCAAGCGAGATGCTTGAAACAAGGAACTATTTTTTTTCGTAAATGAATACGCAACGCACTTTCAAAAGTCCTGCATCTTAATAGTTAAATTTTATATGGATGGAAAAAATATTATGTCAAAAAAAGTAATCTATCAATTATCTGCCCGACAAGTTCTGTTTTTAGCTTTGGCTTCAGCATTTATCGCCGCCGGAGTTGTTGCTATATTGGGCAATTTTGGAAACTTCTGGCAGCCGCGAGACAATTCAAATACGGCATTAGCGGAAAGTGTTCCGCAGGGAATTTCCGAGCCGTCAGTTGTCAGTGACGAGCAAAACAGCATTGAAGTATATAAGACGCTTTCGCCGGGCGTGGCGTTTATTACTTCGACCTCTTTTCAACAAGATTATTGGGGCGGTATTCAGGAAGGAAAAGGTTCGGGTTCGGGTTCGGTGATTGACGCGCAAGGTCATATTTTAACGAATTATCACGTTATCGAAGACGCGCAAAAATTAACCGTTAGTTTGGGCGGCGATAAAATTTATCCGGCAAAAGTTGTCGGCGGCGACCCGGACACGGATTTAGCGGTGATTAAAATCGAACCGCCGCCGACGGGTTTAGCAGTGATTCAATTAGGCGATTCGGACAAATTAACCGTCGGACAAAAGGTTTTAGCCATCGGCAATCCGTTTGGTTTGGACAGAACTTTGACGACCGGCGTAATTTCGGGCTTGCAGCGTCCGATTCGCGCCCGCAACAATCGTCCGATTGAAGGCGCGATTCAAACCGATGCATCAATCAATCCGGGTAATTCCGGCGGACCTCTGCTCGATAAATATGGCAGAATGATTGGTATAAATTCGCAGATTTTATCACCTGCGGGTGGTTCGGTTGGAGTCGGTTTTGCGATTCCGGTCAATATCGCTAAGCGCGTTGTGCCGCAATTGATTCAATTTGGCGAAGTGCGCCGTCCCAATCTCGGCATCCGTCCTTATATTGTTGAACAATTGCAGCAACAAGGTGTCAGATTGCCAGTCGAAAGCGGATTGCTTGTGCGGAGCGTAGCTCCGGGCGGCACGGCGGAACGCGCCGGAATTCGCGGACTTTCGCAAAACGGCAACGGCGAGGTCGTTTTGGGCGATATAATCACGTCAATTGACGGCGCGAAGATGAACAATTTAGATGATCTCTATCGTTTTCTCGATAAAAAACAAATCGGCGATACGATTCAGGCTGAAATTTTCCGCAACAACAGGACAATGACCGTTTCTGTCAAACTTCTGCCCACGCCGCGAGGCGACGCAAGTCTGCAAGGTCGCCCGATGCGAAGATTTTAGTCCGCCAATAATCATAAATGCGCACAATAAGACACGAATTTAATATAATTTTTATTCGTGTCTTATTGTGTTAATCTGTGATTTCTTTATGGAAAAAATTGAGTTGAACGATTTTTATAATGACGGTTTTGGCTGGATTTGCAAACATTGTGAACGCGAATTAAACAAGCAAAATAATGTTTCAACGCAAAAACATTCGCGTCTGATGCACGAAGGCGAAGCCGAAAGCAAACAGCCGAAACTTTCAAATCAAGCGTTGGCAAAATGGGCAGACAAAGCGCACCGCACATTGTTTTGTCCGCGTTGCAGCATTACGGAACTTGCCGATAAATTTTAATTTTTGAGCCATAGAGTTCACACAGAGAAAATTAAAGAGAATTAATAGAACGAAAATTTTATTTGTGTTATTTGTGTAGTTCATGGCTAAATTATCTTTGAAATCTCCGTGTTCTCTGTGAACTCTGTGGCTAAATTTTAAATGAAAAAAATTCTCGATGTCGGCTGCGGCAGCAATAAATACGAAGGCGCAATTGGATTGGACAACAACCCGCGGACGGCGGCTGACGTTATTCACGACCTTGGGCAAATTCCGTATCCATTTAAAGATAATGAATTTGATTTAATAGTTTCGCGCCACGCCGTCGAACACATTCCCGATGTGATGGCTTTTATCACCGAACTTTACCGCATCACAAAAAACGGCGGACGCATAAAACTGGTTACGCCGCATTATACAAATCCCGATTGGGCAAATGACCCGACGCACCGCAATCATTTTAATTCCTATTCTTTTAATACGTTTATGCCTGAACGTCAAGTCTTTGATTTTTACACTGACGTAAAACTAAAACCAATAAGCACTTACGTTTCGCTGGCAAATTTGTGGCGCAGTTTGGGCATCGAATTTTTTGTAAATTTAGACCGAAAATCACCGCAGCTTCGTTTTACGCGAAAGTTTTGGGAACATTATTTAAGCTATATTTTTCGCGGCAAAGAACTGCATTTTGAATTTGAAGTGATAAAAGGAACTATAAATGAATAAAACTTACGCAGGTAAAAATAAAACTTGATGATTCGCGCACATCATATTTTTACTGAAAAATAGTGAATAGTTGAAAGTGAATAATGAATAGTTACGAATCGCGCCGCTATTAACTATTCGCTGTCAGCTATTCACTATAAACAAAGAAGAATTCCTTCATAAACTCCAATTGTTTCTATCTTTGTTCAGTTCAACTGCGTAACTCCTAAATGAATTAAATAATGAGAATTAAACACGCTTTTATTTTGAAAAAGAATACGAATAATTACTCAAAAATTTGGGAGCGCGAAGATTTTTCTCCGCGTTTTTCCTGCACGGCGGCTTCGGTAATGTTGGCAATCCACCAAAATGCGCCTTTCGCACCCAAATGTTCAAACATTAATTTAAAGACTTTTGGATGAATTGCCGCTGTTTTCGTCAGGATTTTCTTAAACGAAGCAAACGGAATGCGGTCTTGAAACATTTCGCGGCTGATTTTTGCGTCTAATTTACTCAAAGCCATCATCACCGCGTTCATTGTTTCGTTGACGACCGAAGTTTTGCTTTTCGGCATCGGGCGCATAAACTCCGCCAGGCTTGACATTTGCGCGACTCGCGGTTCATAAGCATTAATTTGTGAGAGCGTTTTTTCATCAAAAGTGTTTTCGCGCAAAGCGTTTTCGATTAAATCCGTCAATTTACGCAAATTTCTGACGTGCGAACCGAAACCGCAGAAAGTCAGCGGACTCGAAAGACCAGCCGCGTCGCCGATTAGCAAAACTCTGTCGGCTGCCGTTTTTTTTATGTTGCGCCAACCGTGATGATGAATGCTCGGAATATAACCAAAAACCGGTTTGACGATGCGCCACGCACCGTTTTTCGTTTTGTAATCGGGAAGTTTTTCAAAATAATCTTCAAACAATCTGAGCAAAGATTTATCGGCTTTCGATTCGACTGCATCGTAAAAAAACAGGTAAGTCGTATATTCGTCTTTAACCGGATTTCCCGCGAAACCTTCCCAGATGAGTTGGCGATGATCGGAAGCGTCTTCGGTGCTGACGAGTATTTCACCAACCGAAAAATCAACTTCTTTTTCGCCGTTACCGTGCCGAAAACCTTTTGCCACCGTGCCAACCGTCGGGCAAACGTGCGTGATTGATTTCCCTTTATTTAACTGGCGCGAGATTGGCGAGTTTGTTCCGGTCGAATCAATAAAAAGTTTAGAAGCGAATAGCCGCCGCCGTCCGTCTTTTATGTTTTCACATTCGATTAAAATTTTATCTTTTCGGACATAAGCACAAACAAAGCGCAAATTATTAATAATTTTTGAATTTGTGTTTTTGAGTTTTTCAACCGCCAGATGTAACAATTTATCGGCTTCGAGCGCAACGTCCAAAACATTGTCGATAAAAAGCGGCGGTGTTTTTATTTTAGAATTTGCGTCGTAAAATTTAACAAAGCCGGTTTTGTAACGGTTGGCAACCGCCGTTTCAATTTCTTCTCCGGTAAAAAGTCCGACGGTGATGAATTCCTGCAATTCTTTATCGGAAATATTCCAATCGCGGTGCGTTTTGCCGACAATATGCGCGTCAAACACCAGAACTTTGCGTTTATATTTGCTTGCCATCACCGCCGCGTGGAGCAAACCGAGAGTTCCGCCCGCGTAAATAATTTCAAATTCGGCTTCGATTTCCAAATTTTTCGGCGCGCTGTCAAACAAAATTACTTCTTCCGTCTGGTGCGGATTTTTCCGAAATGTCTGCCAACGCTGTTCGATTTCCCAAATGCGGGAAAGCCACGCTTCACGATTAGGAAGACGTGCCAAATTTTCCACCGTTTTGGGAAAGTGGCGGCGAAATTCTGGGAGGTTTAAGGTCGGTTTCGGTGAAAGTGTCGGCATATAAATATCATAAATTTGGCGGTTTGCGTAAGCAACTATGATAAAGCAAAATAAAAAAGCACAAGCCAATTCTGCTCGTGCTTTTGGATAAATTTGTCTATGAAAAATTTTATCTGACGGGACTGACAAATCCACGGTCATCATCATCATCTTTAGTCAAAACATAAATCACAGCAACGGAAACAATTCCGGCAAAAATAAGAAGTGGAGCTACCGCACTGTTGTTGTTATCATCGTCGTCGTCTTGAGCGGTTTGAAGCGGAACAACCGTTTTTCCGTTGTTCATAAAAACCGCACCGGTTTCGGCAAACGCTTTGGTCGCACCTGATTGAACGCCAACCGTAAAGATGCCTTTTTGCTGCGCTTCGTTAGTGATAAGGCTGTCGGCGGTTTTGATATTCACCTCGACACCTTCGCTGTTAAAAACTTTAATTTGTCCGGCGGATAATGTTCCCGAAATTTTGTTTTCGCTGAAACTTAAACTTAAATTTGAATTTGGGGTCAGATTAATAAAGCCCAGCTTACCTAATTTGATTGTAGCGGATGAATTCTCCGACGTAGCAATTGTGCCGGATGAAAAGAAGGTGCGTCCGCTTTCGGCAGGTTCACCGTTAATTGTAGCTGATGGCGATTCGCCATCCGTATTAGAACCGGAAAAAACCAGTTCGCCCATTAAAGTCTTATTATCCGGCTTTGCCGAAGCGACCATTGTAAAAGTGCTGAAAACCGTAATCATTAAGCAAAAAGTAATTAAGCTGCGAAGCCAAGTTGCGTTTGTATTTTTTTTCATATATCCGATAACTCCTTTCAATAGATTTGTTATAAGTTAATACTTTATTTAAGTAAAGTCAATAGCTTTTGTAAAATTTTATAAATTAAATTTTTACCACCGCCGAACAGCCTAAATCTGTAATGTTTTGAGTAGTTTACAAACCTTTTGCCTGATTCCAGAGTTCGTCCATTTCTTCTAAACTCGCCGTTTCCGGTAATTTTTTTTGTTCTTTTAACCTTTTTTCGATAAACGCAAATCGTTTGCGAAACTTCCGGTTTGTTTTTTTTAAAGCAGTTTCCGGTTCAATATCAAGTTTTCGCGCCAGATTAACCACAACAAACAATAAATCGCCGATTTCTTCAGCGATATTGTTGGATTCGTCTTCGCCAATTGCCATTTTCAGTTCATCGATCTCTTCATCTAGTTTAGCAAAAATTTGTTCGATATTTTCCCAATCGAAACCAACTTTAGCGGCTTTTTTCGTCAGTTTCAATCCTTCTAAAAGAGCTGGGAAATTAAGCGGAACTTCATCGAGCAAGGATTCATTGATTTTCTCCGATTTGCCCACTGTTTCGCGTTCCAATTTTTTCAATTCGTCCCAGTTTTGCAGAACATCGTTTGCCGTTTCAAGTTTTTTGTCGCCGAAAACGTGCGGATGACGCAGAACAAGTTTTTGCGTAACGCCTTTGACAATTTCATCAATTGTAAAATCATTTTTTTCCGCCGCAATCGTGGAGTGGAAAACGACTTGCAGGAGAACGTCGCCCAATTCTTCGCGCAAATTTATCGTGTCGCCTGTCTGGTCGGCTTCGCAAATCGCGTCAAAGGTTTCATAAGTTTCTTCCAAAAGATATTGCGCCAAAGACGCATATGTCTGCTCTCTGTCCCATGGGCAACCGCCAGGCGCACGCAGCCGCGCCATTACCGATATAAGTTCGTCAAAATTTTTAGACATACTTCTTTTAGTCTAGGAAGTCTGGAAAGTCTGGAAAGTCTAGGAAGAAAATCCTTATTGACTTCCTAGACTTTCCAGACTTCCTAGACTTCCCTAGACTTCTTGTTGATTTTGAACTTTCTTTCGCCAAAATGCTACTATCAAAGTATCAATTTTTAGAAACACAAAGAAAAAAAAGGAAGAATTAATGATTGGAAAAGAAGATTTGAACAATGAAGAACAGCCGGTTTTGAAAGTTACCGACAAACGTAAATTTAATCCTGACGGAAGTGTCCGCGAAGGCGTGGAATTGGAAACGGAAAAGCCGAAAAAGGAAGAAACTCCGATTTATGAACCGAACCAAGAAACGGTTGAAACCTATAATAACGCCTCCGTCGAGAAACAGGTGCAAGCCGAAGCCGAAGAAGAAGGTTTTGA
>JACCYR010000415.1 GCA_013696385.1 Acidobacteriota bacterium | reverse complement strand
ACACCGATTTTTGTTTGTCCGCAAAAGCCAAAGCCGATGCAATCAATGCCAAGTCCCGTGTTGCTTCATCAATCTTTTTTACTTGCTTACGTTCATTAAAACGCGCAATAAAGCCGGTGTCGAGTTTTCCCGCAATAAATTCCTCGTCTTCGACAATTTCGCGGAAAAATGGCAGAGTCGTTTTGATGCCGCCGACTTCGTATTCCTGCAAAGCGCGTCGAAGGCGGTCAATTGCTTCAGCGCGTGTTCTGCCATGAACGGCAAGTTTTGAAATCATCGGGTCATAATAAATTGAAACTTCCGCGCTTTCATAAACGCCGCCGTCATCGCGCACGCCGTTGCCTTGTGGAACACGAAGGCGCGTAATTTTACCCGGCGAAGGCAGAAAATTATTTTCCGGGTCTTCGGCATAAACGCGGCATTCAATCGCGTGTGTGTTCCAAGCAATATCCCTTTGCAAAAAAGAAAGTTCTGCGCCGCCTGCAACAAGAATTTGCTCGCGCACAAGATCAACTCCGGTAACAAGTTCCGTAACCGGATGTTCGACTTGCAGGCGCGTGTTCATTTCCAAAAAATAAAATGATTTATCCAAATCAGAAACAAGAAATTCGACCGTTCCCGCGCCGACATAATCAACCGCTCTGGCAACTTTTATGGCACATTCGCCCATTTCCTGTCTTAAATAGTTATCATTAATCGGCGACGGGCATTCTTCGACGACCTTTTGATGCCGCCGCTGAATCGAACATTCACGTTCGCCGAGATGGACGAAATTTCCGCGCGTGTCGGAGAAAATCTGAATTTCGATATGGCGCGGACGGACAATCGCTTTTTCGACATAAATCGAACCGTCGCCAAAACTTGCAAGTGCTTCGCTCTGTGCGGCTTCAAACGCATTTTTCAAATCGTGTTCGTTTTCGACCAGCCGCATTCCCTTGCCGCCGCCGCCCGCCGAAGCCTTGAGCATCACTGGAAAACCAAATTCTTTCGCAGTTTCGAGCGCGTCTTTGGCAGATTTTAGAGACTCGGTTGTGCCGGGAACGACCGGAACACCAGCTTTAATCGCAATTTTTCGTGCGCTGATTTTTCCGCCCATCGCCTCCATCGCTTCCGGTGATGGTCCAATAAATGTGATGTTTTCTTTAGTTACTTTGCGGACAAATTCAGAGTTTTCCGACAAAAATCCATAACCCGGATGAATCGCTTCCGCGCCGGATTTCTGCGCCGCTTCGATAATTTTTTCCCAACGCAGATAACTTTCATTTGACGGCGGCGCACCGATAAAATATGCTTCGTCCGCCATCCGCACGTGAAGCGCGTCTTTGTCAGCTTCCGAATAAACGGCGACGGTTTTGATTTTCATATCGCGGCAAGCGCGAATGATGCGGCAAGCAATTTCACCGCGATTGGCAATTAGAATTTTCTTGAACATATGTTTCAATGGTAAGTGGTAAGTGCTAAATGGTAAATGGAAGACATTTTTTGATTTACCATTTAGCACTTACCATTAGACGAGCATCGAATTTCCGTGATTTTTCGGGTCAAAGCGGATACCGACCTTTGCACCCGGCGCATATTGCAAAGGATTTTCCAACTTTTCTTTGGTTAAAATCTCTGAGGATTCAAAATCCACACCTTGAATGTTATAGGTATAAAAGACAATTTCATCGCCCGTTTCAGATGCTTCGCTATCAATGATAATGCCGTCGGAGATTCTGCCGTGAGCGAGCAGATATTCGCACCGTTGGGATTCGGAACTTATCGTTTTTTTCTTTCTGAAAATATCAAATATGTTCATTTTTAATCTATTATTAATGGAGTTTTTTTATAGCGCGAGCGTAAATTGTTGACCGCCGATAAAATCGCCGGACGCTTAATAATGCTTGCTTCAAGCGGGCGTTTGCCCGGAATATCAATCATTATCAAACCGAGCAGAATCGTTAACAGTCCCGGTCCGGGTCCAAGAATCATAAGCACCCCGATGCCAATTAAAAAAGCACCGATTAGATTCTTCAAAATGATTGCTCCCCAACGAATCCATAAAGGCTTTCCTTTTATAAATCCCAATGAATAATCCGAACTAAAATAATTTGCCGGCAGCTTGACTATCACCAAAACAATTATGCTATAACTGATAATCGCCGAAAGAACAAGCAAAATTGTGCCAAACGCGATTCTGCCCCACGTCAAAGAATCCCAAAATTGTGAAAGCCATTCCATAACAATTATCAATTATCAGTTATCAATTTTGCTTGCTGACTACGAGTTGACTGCTTCAATTTTTCTAATTTCCTTCCAAATATAAAACATTCGGTGAATAAACGTCCAAAGCGAACCAACTGCCAAAACCCAAAGCACTTGCGGCATCCGGTTGGCAAAAAACGAAGTCGAATTCGGAAATGTCGAAAGCGCACCAATTATCAACAAAACAATTCTTTCCGGGCGTTGCAGAAATCCGACATTAGCCTTAACACCAAAACCTTCGGAACGCGCTGTCGTATAACTGACCATCACCGAGAAAATCATTCCGATTCCGGCTAGCGTAACATTTAAAAGAGAGTGTTGCGGCGTGTTGCTAGCATAAAAAACTATTAAACCAAGAAAGGCGACCATATCGGAAAGACGGTCAAGCGACGAATCGAGAAAACCGCCAAAGCGCGTAACTCTGCTGGTCAGCCGCGCGACGTTGCCGTCCAGCATATCGAAAAGATTAGCGACAATTAAGACAATGCCCGCCCCAAAAAATTCGCCAAAGCCAAACAGCACACCGCAGCCAACATTTATCGTAACGCCAACGACGGTTAAAATGTTCGGATTTATGCCGCCAAACGCCAGCCAGCGCACCATCGCATTGATGATTCGCATTGCTCCGCGTCCGATGCTTGCTCCAAACATTTTTTCTAAAGTTTGCAGAAAGTTGCAGAGAGTTTTAGAGTTGCAGAGTAATAAAAATTCTTCAAACTTTCCGAAACTTTCTACAACTACCTGAAACTCTGCAAACTTATCTCTGCTCGTGGATTGTTGTCAACTGTTTAATCTCAAAATTGCGCCAGCCGTTCGGCGTTTTTATCTTTACTTCGTCGCCTTCTTGTTTACCCATCAAACCTTGTCCGATCGGCGAAACGGTTGAAATCAAACCTTTGTCGGGGTCGCTTTCTTCGGAAGTTACTAATTTGTAAGTTACATCTTCGTCGCGGTCAAGGTCGTATAAAACAATTTTTGAACCGTAAGCTACACGGTCGGTCGGAATTTTGGAAAGGTCAATGGATTCGACCTCGCTCAAGCGTTGGCGCACCTGCCTTATTCGCGCCTGCACCATTGATTGGCGTTCCATTGCGGCTTTATACTCGGCGTTTTCGCGTAAATCACCGAATTCCCGCGCCTTTTGAATTTCTTTCGGTAGTTTGAAATGAAGTTCTTCTTCGAGTTGGTCTAATTCTATTTGTAATTTTTTTCTGACTGCTTTCATATAATTCCAGATTCCAGATTCCAGATTCCAGATTTAAATTTGGAATCTGGAATCTGGAATTTTTACAGTTTTGCTTCTTTCGGTGCGGCAAATGAAATACCGATGTCGCGTGCCGTGCGGACGAGCTGCCCGTTAACCGGCACGGTTTTGACGTTAGCTATCGCTTCGGAAAGCGGCACATTTACAACATATCCGGCTTGCAAAGCCACCATTTTTCCAACCTGACCGTTTGCCAAAGCACGAACCGCACACGCGCCGAAATTTGTTCCGAGCATTCGGTCAAAAGCATTTGGACTTCCGCCGCGCTGAAGATGTCCAAGTACAACGCAGCGTGATTCTTTTCCGGTCATCTCTTCAACCTTGTGTCTTACGTAATCACCGATTCCGCCCAGACGCGGCGCAGATTTTATATCACCGAAGTCTTGATAAATTTCAGATTTTCCAACTTCCTTCGCGCCTTCGGCAACAACTATGTTTGTAAAACGCGAACCGCTTTTCTCGCGGGCGCGAACTTTTTGCACCATAGATTCAAATGAAAACGGAATTTCGGGAATTAAAATTACGTCCGCGCTTCCCGCCAGACCGGCGTGCAGCGCAATCCAGCCGGTATGCCTACCCATCACTTCCAGAATCATCACGCGGTCGTGCGAAGCGGCGGTTGTATGAAGGCGGTCGAGAGCTTCGGTAGCAATATCAATTGCCGTCATAAATCCAAAAGTTAGTTCGGTTGCGGCTAAATCATTATCAATTGTTTTCGGAACGCCGATGACCGGTATTCCGCGCTTGTAAAATTCCTGCGCGATTGCCAAAGTTCCATCACCACCGATAACGACGAGTGCTTCGATTTCGAGTTTTCGCAGATTTTCAATTGCTTCTTTAATCGTTTCTTCGGGGAAAACTACTTTATCCTCGACAAAGCAGCAAAAACCGCCGGTGTTGCGTGTGCCAAGCATTGTTCCGCCGCGAGGCAAAATTCCGCTGACGGCTCTGGTCGTCAGTTTCATCGTTTGCGTTTCGCCGAGAAGTCCTTCAAAACTATCTTCGATTCCGGTAACTTTCATCCCGAACTCTTTAATGGCTGTGCGGACAACTGAACGAATCACCGCATTTAATCCCGGAGCGTCGCCTCCGCCTGTTATCACTCCGATTTGTTTATACATAACTGAAAGCCGAGGATATTCTATTCTATCTGTCCGAAAACACAAAAATATGCGACACGGGAAAATTCTGTTGTTTGAAATTTTGAATTTTTCACCGTGCCGCCGATTTACCGTGCAGCAATCATTTATTTGCCATTATACTGCCTAATAATTTTTTTGCATCGGGAATTGCTTCAACCGCTTTTAAGACCTGCGGGTCGGTTTCGATAAAAACTTGTTGTCCGGCTTCGCTTGAATTATTTGCGGTGGCAAGTTCTTCGCGCAGGCGCGATTTTGCATAATCGGTCTGGCTGTTAAAGTTTTCCGCCGCCAAACCGCTTTCCTTATCTTTTATGGTAAATGCACGGAAAGCCTCAAACAATTTATCGTTTATTTGAAAATCGCTTGGCTGAACGGTTTGTTTATAATTTTGCTTGTCAATTTTATAATTTTCAAAACCCTTGATTTGACCGGCAATAAGTTGACGAACAAAGAAAAATGCCGCTTCTTTTATGCGGAAACGCAAAGGCGTAAAGGCGAGTGCGGGAACTCTGACATCCGGTTCGATACCGCGTCCGCCGTAAAAGACTCTGCCGCCTGCCGTCGCTACGGGACTTCCCGCCGGTTTCGGTTTTGCGTCCGTCGTTGGAGTTGTTCCGTCTTCATCTCCGGTATGATGCGTGTAGTAATCGTAAATTGAACCGCTCGAATAATCTCTTTGCAAAGATCGTCCGAAAGGCGTGTAATACCGCGCCGTTGTTAAAGTCAATCCCGTGCCGTAAGGAAGCGGAAAAACTCTCTGAACCAAACCTTTACCAAAACTGTCGCCTCCGACAATCAATCCGCGCCCATAATCCTGAATTGCGCCCGCCACAATCTCCGAAGCCGAAGCCGAACCGCCGTCAATCATCACGACTAGCGGAAAATCCTGTGTATTGCCGCCGACCGTGAGTAATTCCTGCGATTTTGCATAACGCGAGGAGCGACCTTTGACGGAAACAACCGTTTGACTGCTCGGCACAAACCGGCTGACAACCTCGATGGCTTGCGGAAGCAGTCCGCCCGGATTGCCGCGCAGGTCAAGCACAAGGCTTTGCATTCCTTGTTCCTTCAAATCGGCAATTGCCCGGTCGAGTTCGTCGGCACTTGTTTCCTGAAATCCGCCGGTAAAACCGACATAACCAACGCCATCCTTGAGCATAAAATAATTGCGAATCGAAGGAAGCGGAACGCCGCCGCGCACGATGGTAAAGTCAAGCGGCTTGTCGCTTCCGGCACGTCCGATTTTGATATTAACGGGTGTTCCGCGCATCCCGCGCACGTTTTTGGAAACTTCCGCGCTTGAATACTCGGTCGCGTCTTTGCCTTCTATCACCAAAAATTTATCACCGTAGCGCAAACCGGCTTTGTCAGCCGGTGTGTTGGGAATAACCGATTGAACATAAACAGCGTCGCGGTGGCGCAAAATCGAAACGCCGATGCCGTAGAACTGCGAAGATTGGTCTTCGTAAAGTTTGCGAAACTCATCACGGGTAAAAAATGAAGAATGCGGGTCAAGCGTAAACAGCATACTTTGAATCGAACTTTCCGTAACTTTTTCGTGGTCAATCGGTCCGACGTAATTATTATCAATTACATCCAACGCTTCGCGGTAATCGGCGACAACCTTTTCTGGCGTTAAAGCCGTGTCTGCCGAAGATTCAATCGGCAATCTGCCGAAAAGCCCGCCGAAAACTGCTCCGACGATAACTAATAAAATAGCAATTATGCCTAATTTTTTGCTCATTATAAATTCTCCAGATTAAAAACTATATCATATTTTTGTTGTCGAAAGTCAGTGTTTGGTTGTCAATTAAAACAAATCACATAAATTCAGCGATGAAAGATTTACAAATTATACAATAACAATTTACCATTAGCTTTTTATCAAATGAAATCTACTCTTTCAATTGTCATTCCGGCATATAACGAACAGTCACGGCTTGGCGAATCAGTCAGAAAAATTCTTGCTTACATAGAAAAAGGAAATTTTTCAGCAGAATTGATTGTCGTTGACGACGGCTCAACCGACGCGACGGCGGAAGTTGCGCGTGCGTCATGCGCTGATTTTCCGAAAATCGAAACTAAAGTCATTCGTTACGAACAAAATCGCGGCAAGGGTTTCGCCGTAAAAACCGGTCTGTTGACATCCGTCGGCGACATCGCGCTCTTTTCGGACGCGGATTTGTCAACGCCGATTTCCGAGTTGCCAAAACTTGTCGCACCGATTCAAAACGGCGAATATGATCTAACTTTTGGTTCGCGTGCGCTTGACAGAAGTTTAATCGGAGTTCATCAACCGTGGCGACGCGAGCAAGGCGGCAAAGTTTTCAACTTAATTGTCAGAACTTTGACGGGTTTGCCTTTTTGGGATACGCAGTGCGGATTTAAAGCCTTTAATATGAAAAAATTTCATCCTCTTTTCGACCTGATGACGATTGACCGTTTCGGTTTCGATGTCGAATTTCTCTATGTTGCCAATTATCATGATTTAAAATTAAAAGAAATTCCGGTGCGCTGGAATCATTGCGACGGAACAACGGTGAGCGTTTTCCGCGACAGCCAAAGAATGTTCAACGAAGTTCGGCAAATTCGCCAGAATACGAAACGCGGCGTTTATGATAAAAAATAATCGCCGCAAAAATGCACAGAAATCACAAAAAAAATCAGAAATTTTGTGTCTTTTGTGCAATTTTGTGGCAATCTAATGTTTATGACCGCGAAATTAAAAGTCAACATAGACCACGTTGCGACAATCAGAGAAGCCCGTAAAACTATCGAACCGAGCATTATTACTGCCGCCGTCATCTGCGAGCAAGCGGGCGCAGACGGCATCACTGTTCACCTGCGCCAAGACCGCCGGCACATCCAAGACAGAGATATTGAACTTCTTCGCTCCGTCGTTACAACATATTTAAATGTCGAGATGGCGACAACCAAAGAAATGATAAATATCGCGGCTGATACAAAGCCCAATGCGGTTTCGCTCGTGCCTGAAAATCCAAGCGAAATTACTACGACAGGCGGATTAGACGTTATCAACAATCTTGAAAATGTGTGCGTTGCTATTGACCGGCTGCGCGGAGTCGGAATTTTTGTCAGCATTTTTATTGACCCGGACGAAAAGCAAATTGAAGCCGCCGACAAATCCGGCGCACAACAAATCGAAATCTGCACCGCCGAATATGCCGAAATGACTCTCGGAGCACGCGCTGCTCACGGCGAAGGTTCGCTCCGTGCCGCACAGGAAATTGAGAGAATAAAAAAAGCCGCCGTTGACGCAAAAAGTTTAGGTTTAATTGTCGCGGCGGGACACGGTTTAACTTACCGAAACGTCGGCGCACTGGCGGCGATTCCCGAAATCTCCGAATTTAATATCGGACACAGTATTATCTCGCGCTCAATCTTTGTCGGCTTAAACCAAGC